>JBPCJI010000071.1:0-4953 GCA_051005475.1 Thermoleophilaceae bacterium | reverse complement strand
CACGTGAACGTGGAGGAGACGGCGCGCCGGCTCGATCGCGACGAGGTCACGGCATCGATCGAGCTGATCTCGCGCGCCGACCGCATCGTGCTCTGCGGCACCGACCAGATGGCCTTCTTCGCCAGCTACCTGCGTCACCTGTTGATGCTGCTCGACCTGCGCTGCGAGGTGGTGGCGAGCCCGAGCCAGGAGGGCCTGGCAAAGCTTGGCCGCATCGACGAGCACACGGTGCTCGTGGGCTTCTCCGCCGGCCGGCCGCACCCGCTCGTGGTGCGCGCGCTGAAGCTGGCCCGCAACCGCCGCGCGGCGACGATCGCGGTGGCCGACGCCACGCTCTCCGAGGTGGCCAAGCTCGCCGACCACAAGCTCTTCTACTCGTCCAACAGCCCCGCCTACGTGCGCTCGCACTCGGCCCTTCTCGGGCTGGTGCAAGCGCTGGCCTTCGGGGTATACGCGCTGGACGAGTCGGCGTACGCCGATCGCATCAAGGCGTTCCGGCTCAAGTAGCGCGCGCGGGACCACCCGCGACCGGTCGCGTACCATGGACAGCGTGAGGGAAGAGGGCACTTTCCGCGTCAAGTCGGGCCTCGCCGAGATGCTCAAGGGCGGCGTGATCATGGACGTCGTGAACGCCGAGCAGGCGCGCGTGGCGGAGGCCGCCGGCGCCACGGCGGTGATGGCGCTCGAGCGCGTGCCCGCGGACATCCGGGCGGGCGGCGGAGTGGCGCGGATGGCCGACCCGACGAAGGTCGAGGAGATCCAGCAGGCGGTCACGATCCCGGTGATGGCCAAGGCCCGCATCGGGCACTTCGTCGAGGCGGAGGTGCTCCAGGCGCTCGAGGTGGACTACATCGACGAATCCGAGGTGCTGACCCCGGCCGACAACGCCAACCACATCGACAAATGGACCTTCACGGTGCCCTTCGTTTGCGGGGCCACCAACCTAGGCGAGGCGCTACGGCGGATCGCCGAGGGCGCGGCGATGATCCGCAGCAAGGGCGAGGCCGGCACGGGCAACGTGGTCGAGGCGGTGACCCACATGCGTGCGATAGGAAGGGAGATCCGCCGCCTGGGCACGCTCGATGCCTCCGAGCTGGCCGCCGCCGCCAAGGACCTGCGCGCACCACTTGAGATCGTGCGCCAAGTGGCATCGGCCGGAAGGCTCCCGGTCGTGATGTTCTCCGCCGGGGGGATCGCCACCCCCTCGGACGCTGCGCTGATGATGCGCCTGGGCGCGGAGGGCGTGTTCGTCGGCTCGGGCATCTTCAAGGCCGAGGATCCCGAGCGCACGGCAGCCGCGGTCGTCGAGGCCACCACCCATTTCCAGGACGCCGCTCGCATCGCGGCCGCCTCCCGCGACCTCGGTGCGCCGATGCCGGGCATGGAGATCGGCGGCCTCGAGGCCGAGGGCGGCCTGCTTCAAGATCGCGGCTGGTAGCCCGATGTCACTGGTCGGCGTGCTCGCCATCCAGGGCGACTTCGAGGCGCATGCCCACTTGCTCCGGCGGCTCGGGGCCGAGGCGCGCGAGGTGCGCACGCCGCGCGACTTGGAGGGCCTCGACGGGCTGATCGTCCCGGGCGGGGAGTCCACCACGATGACGCTCGGGATCGAGCGCGAGGGGCTGGCCGCGCCGCTGCGCGCGCTCGTGGCATCCGGCAAGCCCGTGCTCGGCACATGCGCCGGCCTGATCATGCTCGACCGCGCCCACCTGGGCCTGCTCGACGTGACCTGCCAGCGCAACGCCTTCGGACGCCAGGTGCGCAGCTTCGAGGCCACCCTCGACATGCCGGCGCTCGGAACGGCGGTTCGCGCGGTCTTCATCCGCGCGCCGTGGGTCACCGAGCGCGGGGAGGGGGTCGAGGTGCTGGCGGAGGTCGACGGGCACCCGGTGGCGGTGCGGCAGGGCAACATCCTCGCGGTGGCGTTTCACCCCGAGGCGACCGGTGAGACGAGCCTGCACGAGTGGCTGCTCGATCACGCGCAGTCCACGAACGGGGGGCAGGCCGGATGAGAGACCAACGAGCGGACGCGCTCGCGCAGATCCTCGTGCGCTACTCGACCAGGGTGAGCAAAGGGGACGTCTGCGTGATCCAGGCGAGCACGACCGCCGAGCCGCTCGTGCAGTCGGTCTACGAGGAGGTGCTGCGCGCCGGTGGCCTGCCGATCATGCAGCTCAGCACCGAGGAGGCGGCGGCCGCGTTCCTGCGGCTGGCCTCCGAGGAGCAGCTCGTCTGGGTGCCACCCACCGCGCAGTGGGCTGTCGACAACGCCGACGTGCGCATCGCCATCATGGCCGACGCCAACGCCCGCGCCCTCTCCCAGGCCGATCCTAAGAAGCAGTCGCGCTCCCAACAGGCGCGCAAGGGCCTGATGGAGACCTCGATGAAGCGCTCGGCCGCCGGCGAGTACCGCTGGGCGCTCACGCTCTTTCCCACCCACGCCTACGCAAGCGAGGCGGGCATGTCGCTCTCCGAGTACGAGGACTTCTACTACGGGGCGTGCCTTGCCACCGACGGCGATCCGGTCACGGCGTGGGAGCGCCAATCGGATCAGGTGAACCGCCTCTCGGCGTGGATGGATGGGAGGGAGGAGGTCCATGTGACCGCTCCGGGAACGGACATCAGGCTCGGGGTGGCCGGGCGCACGTGGATTCCCTGCGCCGGCTCCCACAACATGCCCGACGGGGAGTTCTTCACCGGCCCGGTCGAGGACTCGGTGGAGGGGGAGGTGGCCTTCTCCTTCCCGGCGACCTACAGCGGGCGCGAGGTGTCGGGAGTGCGCTTCCGCTTCGAGGCGGGGAAGGTGGTGGATGCCTCGGCGGAGCGCGGCGAGGACTTCCTGATCGAGATGCTCGACTCAGACGAGGGCGCGCGGCGTCTGGGCGAGCTCGGAATCGGCACCAACTACGGGATCACCACCGGCACGAAGGAGATCCTGCTCGACGAGAAGATCGGCGGCACCGTGCACATGGCGATCGGGATGAGCTACCCCGAGACGGGAGGCCTCAACAGCTCCGCGGTGCACTGGGACATGGTCTGCGATCTGCGCGAGGGCGGCTCCATCCACGTTGATGGGCAAGAGCTGCAGCGCGACGGGCGCTTCGTGGTCTGAGCGACAGCGTGCCGCGGTGATCTGCGGCGCACTTTAGAAAGGTCCACAGCCCAACGTCCGCTAGCGTCCGCTCAGTGTCCGAGGCCAACCAAGAGCCAAACGGCGGCGGCGCGACGCGGGGCAACGGCCTCTCCCTGGAGGCGCCCCGGCCGGGGTTGAGGGTCCTCGTGACCGGCGGCGCGGGCTATATCGGCTGTGTGCTCTCAGAGCGTCTGCTCGACCGGGGCTACGAGGTGCGTGTGCTCGACCGGATGTACTGGGGCGAGGAGCCACTCGCCGGGGTCCGGGACAGGTTGGAGCTGGTGGTGGCCGATGTCCGGCAGATGCCCCCCGATGCGCTCGCGGACGTGGACTGCGTGATCCACCTGGCGGGCCTCTCGAACGACCCGACGGCCGAGTACGACCCCGAGGCCAACTGGCAGATGAACGCCATCGCCACAGAGGCGCTCGGACGCGCGTGCGTGGAGGCCGGGATCGAGCGGCTGGTGTTCGCCTCTTCGTGCTCGCTCTATGACGGACTGCCGCCCGGGATGCACGACGAGCAGACGGCCATCGACCCGCGCGGTGCATACGCCACCTCCAAGCGCTACGGGGAGGAGCGCCTGCTCGAGCTGGTGGACGAGGGGCTGTGCCCCGCGATCCTGCGCAACGGCACCGTATACGGGTTCAGCGCCCGGATGCGCTTCGACCTCGTCGTGAACACGTTCGTGAAGGACGCTCTTCTGAACGAGCGCCTGGACCTGCACGGCGGCGGCTGGATGTGGCGTCCGCTCGTGGACGTCAAGGACGTCGCCGACGCCATGATCGCCGTGATGGAGGCCCCCGCCGACGCCGTGCGCGGCGAGATCTTCAACGTGCTGCACTCCAACTACCAGATCCGCGAGCTCGCGATGCTGGTGGCCGGCTCGGTGCAGCTGCTCGGCCGCACGGTCTCCCTCGCCGAGCGGCCGCTTCCCCCGTTCACCCGCAGCTACGAGTGCTCGAACGCGAAGCTCTCGGGGCGGCTTGGGTTCAACCCGAGCCACTCGGTGGTGGAGGCGGTCAGCGACCTGCTGGGGCGGATCGACCTCGCCGACAGGGCAAAGCTGAGCGATCCGCGCCACTACAACATCCGCTGGCTCGAGCTGCTGAACGAGGTCGGACCCAGGATCGAGCGCTTCGGCTCGGTCCTGTGAGGCGCGAGCACTTCGGCTCGGTCCTGTGAGCGCCCGCCGCGCGCTGATCACCGGCGCCTCGGGCCAGCTCGGCTCGGATTTGCAGGAGCTCCTTGGCGGGGAGTGGGAGCTGACCGCCCTCGCCCACGCCGATCTCGACGTGACGGACGACGGTGCGGTCACGGGCGCCTTTGAGGCGGCGCGGCCGGAGGTGGTCTTCAACTGCGCGGCGTTCCACAACGTCGAGGTGTGCGAGACCGCCGAGGACGCCGCGGCGGCGGTGAACGTGAGGGCGGTGAAGCGTCTGGCCGAGCGTGCGGAGGAGGCCGGCGCCGTGCTCGTGCACCTGAGCACCAACTACGTCTTCGACGGTGCCCGCGAGGAGCCCTACGCGGAGTCAGATCTCCCGAGCCCCCGCAGCGTGTACGCGATCACCAAACACGCGGGCGAGCATGCCGCGCTGGCCTACTGCTCCCGCGCCCTGGTGGTACGCACGGCGGGGCTCTACGGCCTACACGGATCGGCGTCGAAAGGGGGCAACTTCGTCACGCGGATGCTCACCCGCGCCCGCGAGCAGGGCGAGCTGCGGATGGTGGCCGACCAGCGGCTGACACCCACCTACACCGCCGACCTCGCAGCGGGCCTGGCGGCGGCGCTCGAAGCGGGCGTGACCGGCCTGCTGCACCT
>JBPCJI010000070.1:0-2972 GCA_051005475.1 Thermoleophilaceae bacterium | reverse complement strand
AACGAACCGCCGATCTCGACCAGCTGGCCGCGCGAGACCACGATCTCCCTTCCACCGGCCAGCGCCGCGCACGCGAGCAGCACGGCGCCCGCGCAGTTGTTCACCGCCATCGCCGCCTCGGCGCCCGTGATGCGGGTGAGCAGCGGCTCGACGTGGGCCTGGCGCGAGCCCCGCTCGCCCCGCTTCACGTCGTACTCCAGATTGGCGTAGCCCGAGGCCGACTCGGCGGCCGCCTCCCGCGCCGCCCGGGCGAGCGGGGCGCGGCCCAGGTTCGTGTGCACGATCACCCCGGTGGCATTCACCACCGGGCGCAGCGTGCCCTCGAGCAGGCTCGACAGCCGCTCTGCGGCCGCGCGCTCGAGGTCACCGGGCTCTGCCCCGGCGAGCACCCGCTCGCGCGCGTCGGTGATCGCCTCGCGCGCGGCGCGCACCGCGAAGCCGTGCGGCACGCCCGGGAAGAGCGCGGCCAGCTCGCCGACCGCGGGCAGCGCGCGCAGCCGCGCGGCCTCAGCCGGGACTCGTGCCCTCGGCCCAGCGCTCTCGGTCACCCTCCACCTCCTTCTTCCAGATCGGCGCCTCGGCCTTCACCCGGTCGATGATCTCGCGCGCGCCCGCGAACGCCTCGCCGCGGTGCGCGGCCGAGGCGGCCACGCACACGCTCGGCTCAGACAGCGGCACCGCGCCCACGCGGTGCTCCACGGCCGCCGCGCACAGGCCGTGACGCTCCACCGCCTCGCGGGCGATCGCGGCGATCCGCTCCTGCGCCATCTCGGCGTAGGACTCGTACTCCAGGCGCTCGACCTCCCGCGTGACGCCCTGGAAGGTCACCACGGCACCGGCGCGCCGGTCGCGCACGCGGGCCACGAGCGCGTCCAGCGACAGCGGCGTGTCCGTGACCGCCACGTGCGGGTCGGCTCCCCCGCTGACCGGCGGAATCAGCGCCAGCTCGTCTCCAGGCCCGAGCACCTGATCCTCCGGCGCGTAGTCGCGATTCACGGCCATCACCAGCGGGAGGCCCTCGGCGAGGTCCCCCAGCCGGTCGAGCGCGTCGCGCACGCTGGCGCCGTCCGGCAGCTCCAGCGAGACCTCTCGGGCTCCGGCGCGCTCTCGGAGCATCGCGAACAGGCGGACCTTGACCTCCATACCCCGGATGCTACGCCGAGGCGATAATCCCGCGATGCCGCTGAGAGTGAGAGCGTGGGCTGCCCGGGCGCGCCTGCGACGCAAGGCTCACGCGCCCCCGTCCGCGCATGAGTGGCAGCGCAGGACCGAGGACCTCGTGCTCCGGCACGCCCCCGGGCGCTCGTTCGTGGACATCGGCGCGATGTGGCAGATGCACGGGCGGATCGCCTTCGTGGCCGAGGAGGCCGGCGCGAAGGGCGTGACCGCGGTCGACGCGATGGACCCGACGCCCGAGTTCGAGCGGGAGCGCGAGCGCCGCGGCTCGGGAGTCCGCTTCGTGCAGGGCGACCTTCACGATCCGCTCACCGTCGAGGAGATCGGCGCGCACGACTTCGTCTGGTGCAGCGGGGTGATCTACCACTCGCCGAATCCCTACCTGCTGATCGAGCACCTGCGGCGGCTCACCGGCCGGCTGCTCTACCTCGGCACGGAGATCGTGCCCGAGGTCCCGGGCTTCGAGGGCGCCTGCGTCTTCTATCCCGGCCTCTCCGAGTCGAGCCGCCGCGGCTACGGCTCGGTCCACGGCCCGGGCCATGATGCGATCGGCGTCAACAGCCCCTTCGACCCGACGCCGGGTCTCGGCTATGCCAACTACTGGTGGGGGATCACGCCCTCGGCGCTCAGGGGCATGCTCGCCACGGCGCGCCTCCGGATCGTGGAGGAGCTGCACCCCGACCCGTTCACGATGTCGGTGATCGCCGAGCCCGCGCCGGGAGAGTCGGTGATCCCGCCGGTCGAGCTCGCGCGCGAGCGGGGGGCACAACGGCATGGCTGACGGCGCTCGAACGGGGGGGCGCCGGTGCGCCTGGCGGGGATGGCCGGGGCGAACTTCCGGGATGGCGGACTCGACCGGACATGGGAATTTGATCCGGGGAGGTCTAGGATGTGATGATGCCCGCGACACGGCAGCGGATGACCGCCGAGGAATACCTCGCGCTGCCAGTGCAGCCGAACGGACGCCGGCGCGAGCTGCTCTTCAGCGGTGCCCGAGCATGATCGAGGCAGAGGCATCGGGGGGCCTTCGGGCAGACGGGTAGGCCCACGCCACCCGTATCCTTCTACACATGGCCACGACCCCCGACCAGAAGCCCTCGATCGCGCCGGTCGTCGGACCCGACGACGAGCGCCGGTTCACCGACTCGGGCATCGAGGTCAAGCACCTCTACACCGAGGATGACGTCGCGCCCGGACTGGCGGACCGCCTCGGGAAGCCGGGCGAGTACCCGTTCACGCGGGGCGTCCACCCCGAGATGTACCGCTCGCGGCGCTGGACGATGCGCCAGTACGCGGGCTATGCGAGCGCCAAGGAGACCAACGAGCGCTTCCTCTACCTGATCAAGCACGGCTCGACGGGCCTGTCGATGGCCTTCGACCTGCCCACCCAGCTCGGGCGCGACTCCGACGACCCGCTCTGCGAGGGCGAGGTGGGGCGCACAGGTGTGGCGATCGACACGATCGACGACATGCGGCGCGTGTTCGAGGGCATCCCGCTGGACGAGGTCTCGACATCGATGACGATCAACGCGCCCGCGGCCTGCCTGCTGCTGCTCTACGAGCTGGTCGGGGAGGAGCAGGGCGTCGAGTCCGAGGCCCTGACCGGCACCACCCAGAACGACATCCTGAAGGAGTACATCGCCCGAGGGAACTTCATCTACCCGCCCGAGCCCGCGATGCGGCTGACCACGGACCTCTTCGCCTACTGCCGCGAGAACGTGCCGAAGTGGAACACGATCTCGATCTCCGGCTACCACATGCGCGAGAAGGGCTGCTCGGCCGTGCAGGAGGTGGGC
>JBPCJI010000069.1:0-12552 GCA_051005475.1 Thermoleophilaceae bacterium | reverse complement strand
GAGCGGTTCACACAGATCATGGTGGACGAGTTCCAGGACACCAACCGGCTGCAGAACTCCCTCCTGGGCAGCCTCGGCCGCGACAACCTCTTCCGCGTCGGTGACGAGCGCCAGTCGATCTACCGCTTCCGCCACGCCGACGTGAGCGTCTTCCGCGAGCACCGCGACGCAGCCCGCGCGGCCGGCCGGGCCGAGCAGATCACGGTGAACTTCCGCAGCCGCCGGGAGGTGCTGGAGGCGATAGACACCCTGTTCGCCTCGATCTGGGGCGACTCCTTCGTGCCGCTGCGGGAGGGTCCTGCGGCGCGGGAGGGGGAGCCCCGGGTGACACCGTGCGTCGAGCTGATCGTGAGCGACCGCGCCCCGGCGCGCTGGAAGCAGCTGGTGGCCGAGGGCGAGGATGCAGCCGAGGCGCTCTTCGGTGAGTCGATGCGCGCCGTGCCCGCCTGGCGGGCGGCCGAGGCACGCTCCCTCGCGCGACGGATCGAGCAGCTCACGCTCGGCGGCCCCTTCGAGCTCAGGGAGGTCGTGGTGCTCGTTCGCGCCACCACGAACCTGTCGGTCTACGAGCGTGCGCTCGAGGAGCGGGGGATCCCGACCTACGTCCTCGGCGGCCGCGGCTACTGGAGTCAGCAGCAGGTATCAGACCTGCGGGCATACCTGTCGGCTCTGGCCAACCCGCGCGACGAGCTGGCGCTCTACTCGGTGCTCGGCTCACCGCTGGCGGGGGTCTCGCTCGACGCGCTCGTCCTGGTGGCGGAGTCCGGGCGCCGCGCCCACGGCGCGTGGGGTGCCCTCGAGCGGCTCGTGCCGCCGGAGGGCTCCGGGCGGGAGGGTGGGGGCGAGGCGCTCGCCGCGGCCCTGCCGGAGGAGGATCTGCGCCGGCTCGAGGCGTTCGTCCCGCGCTTTCGCGCCGAGCGGGCCGACGCGCCGCGGATCTCGCTGGAGCGGCTGATCGACCGCGCGGTCACCGACTCGGGCTATGACCGGGCGGTGCTCGCGCTGCCCGCCGGCGACCGGCGGATGGCCAACGTGCGCAAGCTGATGCGGATGGCGCGCGAGTTCGAGCGCGAGGATGGCCGAGACCTGCGCGCGTTCATCGACTTCGTGGCCGAGCGCGACCTGGTGTCCGAGCGCGAAGGGCAGGCGCCGCTGGAGTCCGAGGACGTCGACGCCGTGCGCCTGATGACCGTGCACCGGGCGAAGGGGCTCGAGTTCCCCGTGGTCTGCGTGGCCGATCTCGGCAAGAAGGGCCGGGAGGATGACTCCGCACTGCGCATCACCGAGGATGGCAGCGTCGGCATCAGGCTCGCCTCGATCCAGGGGGGCAGGATGGACAGCGCCCAGCTCGTGCAGATCAAGGAGCGCCAGCGGCGGGAGGACGAGCAGGAGGAGCGGCGGGTCTTCTACGTGGCGGCCACTCGCGCGCAAGAGCACCTGATCCTGAGCGGCGCCACCGACCTCGAGAAGCTGCCCGAGGCAGGCGACATGGAGGAGCCGATGCGGTGGGTCCGCGCCGCCCTCGCGGAGCAGCCCGGCGTGCGCCTGGAGGAAGTGCGCCCCCGCGAACTCGACGCGGCGCTCCCCGAGGCCGAGTGCCGCCCCGCCGCACCCCCGCCCGGACCGGTCGGGCTGGACGCGCTCCAGGCACCTGCCTTGGCGGCCGTGGCGGTGCCGGCCACGCTGCCGGTCAGCCGGCTCAGCTATTCCGGCCTCGAGAGCTACAAGCGCTGCGGCTACCGCTTCTATCTCGAGCGGGTGCTCCGCCTGCCTGCAGGCGAGGAGCTCAAGCCCCCCGGCCGGCCTCCGGACCCGGCCGCCTCGCCCCCCCTGCCTCCAGCCGAGCCGCCCGGGGTCCTCCCCGCGCGCCTGCGCGGCTCGCTGATCCACCTGCTGCTCGAGGAGCTGGACTTCGCCCGCCCGTCCGTGCCCCCGGCCGAGCGCGTCGCGGAGCTGATCGCGGCACATGGGGAGGAGGTCCAGCCTGCCGATGTTGCCGACCTGCGTTCGATGGTCGAGCGCTTTGTGGCGTCGCCCCTGCGGGAGCGGATCGCCTCGGCCCCCCGAGTCCGCACGGAGCTGCCGTTTGCCTTCCCGCTCGCGCCCGAGGGCGTGGGCGGGCGAAGCCTGCTGATCAACGGGGTCGTGGACGTGCACGCCGTCGAGGACGGCGGCCTGCTGGTCGTCGACTACAAGAGCGACCGCCTGGGCGAGCGCGACCCCGCCCTCCTCACCGCGGAGGCATACGAGACTCAGCGGCTTGTGTACGCGCTCGCAGCGCTGCGCGCGGGGCATGAGCGGGTGGAGGTGGCCTACTGCTTCCTGGAGCGCCCCGAGCAGCCGGTCGCGGCGCTGTTCGAGGCCGCCCGGGCGCCCGAGCTCGAGCGGCGCCTGCTCAAGTTGGCCGCCGGCGTGGTCGGCGGGAGCTTCACGCCGTCCGACCGGCCCCGTCTCGGTCTCTGCGCCGGCTGTCCCGGCCGGCCGGCGCTCTGTAGTTGGGGCCCCGAGCGCACGCTGGCCGCGGAGCCGGGGTAGGGATGCGACCCGTGCCCTTTCCGTCGGACCCGCACCGTACCGTGCGGGCCATGCCACTGTGCTTCATAGAGCCCCACGAGGCAATCAGGGTCGTCGCCGAGGCCGTCGGGCGCGAGGCACGCCGCCAGCTGCTGGGCGAGGTCGTGCGCGCGTGGGTCGACGAGATCCCGGACGACGAGCTCCAGGTGCACTACGCCAAGGCCGTGGAGGTGCTTGACGACGATGACCTGTCGATGCTCGCGGCCTGGCACGCCTCGCTCGAGGTCGGGCACCCGATCGCCAACAAGGACTTCCTGCTGAAGGCCTTCCCGCGTCTGGGCGAGAACCGCCGCGAGGCGCTCAAGATCGCCGCCGGCTTCCGCGGTGATGAGGCGTTCGAGGCCGGCATCAGCGAAGAACAGGCGCTCGACACGGTCCTGCCGTGGCTGTCGCTCGAGCGGACGATGGAGCTGGCGGCCGAGGCTGTTGAGCTTTACTGCTGGGACCGCCTCGGCAGCAACAACTGAGAGCCGCGACGACCTGCGCATTTCTGCGTCCTCGGTCGCTCGCGTGGTGAATAGCGTCGGTGCGGTGCTCGCCCGATCAGCGATCGGGCTGCGCTCCTCCCGCGGCAGGCTTCGCTTACTGCGTCCTTGAACTGCTTGGTCCTCGCGGCTCTCAGGGCGTTGCCGGTTCTGCGGGTGCTTGGGCCGTCGTCGGTCCTCCCGGTCCTCCTCAGGTCGCCGTCCCTCCCGGTTCTCCTTACGTCGTTGGTCCTCGCCTTCGCCCTCGCCGGGTGCTCCGCTGACGACCTCCAGCCTTCGCTCGATGACCGGCCGGTCTCCGGGCCTGAGCTTCCGTCCGGTGCGCGGGAGGCCACCGTCGTCAGGGTCGTGGATGGGGACACGGTGGAGCTCGGTGGGGGGCTTGGGAAGAGCCGGCTGATCGGGATCGACACTCCCGAGGTGTACGGCGGCGTGGAGTGCTACGGGCGGGAGGCCTCCGCCTATGCCAAGCGCCAGCTCGACGGCCGGCGCGTGCGGTACACGGTGGGCCGCGACGAGCGTGACCGCTATGGCCGCCTGCTGGTGTACCTGTGGCTCGAGGACGGGCGCTCGTTCAACGCGCTGCTGGTGAGCCGCGGCTACGCCCAGCCACTGACCATCCCGCCGAACGACGACTACGCCTCGGCGTTCGTCCGGCTTTCGCGGCGGGCGCGCGAGCGCGCCGTCGGCCTGTGGGCTTCCCGGGCCTGCGCCGGCGCTGCGGGGCTGAATCGGGGTACCCGATATTTGTCCGCAAAGAGCGAAAAAGTCTGGGCGAGCGCCCCTTGACCGCCGCGTACAGGGCTGTTTGAGTCTCTCTTATCTGCGCTCGACGCGCTCGCTGCGCTCGACGCGGTCACTCGCCTCGGCGTGCGCCGGCTCTTGGGCCAGCGCCGCCTCTACCTCGATCCGCGTCTGCTCCGCGTTCTCGAAGACCACAGCCGTCATGCCCAGCTCACGGGCGGCATCGCAGTTGATCGCCATGTCATCGACGAAGACGCAATCGGCGGGCTCGATCCCGCCGCCGAGGCGCTCGACGGTGAGGGTGTAGATCTCGGGTTCGGGCTTTCGCATCCCGACGAACGCGGAGTCCACGACCACCTCGAAGATCTCGTCGATCTCCGGCAGCATCGCCCGCCAGGTCGGCTCCCACTCGCGCACGTTGTTCGTGAGCAGGGCGGTCCGGAGCCCCCGGTCGCGCAGCTCGCGCATGTAGCCGATCGTCTCGGGGTTGCGCTCCAGGTACTTGAAGTAGACGTCGACCATCGTGTCGAGCCGCCGCTCGCCCCCGAGCTCCAGCTCCAAACGGCGAGTGAACTCGCCCTGATCGAGAAGGCCCTTCTCCAGCATGAAGAGAGGGTGCTCACCGTGGCGCTCGGCCGCCGCGGCCATCGCATCACCGAGGTCCTCGAGCGGAATCCCCGACTCGCGCGACCATGCGGCGAAGGAGTTGCCCAGCGGTGTCGTGAGCACGCCGCCGAAGTCGCAGATGATCGCCCTGCTCACGCCGCCTCCGGGTCGCGGCGGACCCACAGCTCGTAGGCCCCGGCAGCCTCGCGGCTCTCCATCCGCCAGCGGAAGATCGCCGAGTGGACGTCGACACCCTCCAGCTGCAGTGACGATCCGGCCACCACCGCGCCCGAAACGCGGCGCGGAAAGTCCTCGTCTGCGAGCCACAGCTCCAGCCCGGCGCTGCGCTGGTGGCCATCGCCGTCATACACCGTGGAGATCCTGGCGTCCTCGACGCTCGTGGCGTTGCCACCGTGGAGCAGCCACGCCGCCACCTCCTCCTGGCCGTGGCCGGGCGCGCCCCGCGGGCGCCGGGCGAGCGCGAGGAACGCGTGCTCGTGGTCGAACACCGCGGAAAGGCTGCGCAGGGCGTCGAGCTCGTCCCAGGCGGGGGGCGTGTGTGTCTCACCGACGGTCCCCAGGCAGCTCACCTTCGCGCCTCCCACCTCGCCGGTGACTTGACAGACGTGGGCGGTCACCCCGCCGAGGGCCGCCCCCGCCGCGAGCGGCCGGAGCTCGAGCGAGAAGGCGCCGTCCAGCTCGGCCCGCCAGCCGCCCTCCGAGCGCTCCACCCGGGGACCGTTCGGCAGCACGGTCGAGGCGGACTGGTCGAAGAGCAGCGTCGCCCCGCTGCGCGCGGACCCGTGCAACCCCCGCTCGAGGTCGAAGAACGCGATCGAGATGGACGGTTCGCTCACCGTTCGAGGGGTGGGGGCTCGCGCGGCGGGTACTCGGTCGCGCTGCCCTCCACGTCCGCGTCCCGGCTGCGCGGACGGGCCCCGCCGGACACGACTTGCGCTTCGACCCGTTTCGAGAGCCGCCGGACCACCAGGCGGAGGATCACCGCACGCGTGGGTGGCAGCAGCAGCAGCAGCCCCACGACGTCTGAAAGGAAGCCCGGGGTCACCAGCAGCGCGCCCCCGAAGATCACCGCGATGCCGTGCTGGAGTTCCTGGTGGGGTACCCGGCCGGCCGCCATCGTCTCGTTGAAACGTCGCCAGACGGCCCTTCCCTGCGAACGCAGGAGCAGTGAGCCGAGCACGGAGTCGATCGCCAGCAGGAGCAGGGTCGGTAGCACGCCGATCGTGTCCCCGATCGTGTAGATCAGGTACAGCTCGGCGATCGGAACGGCGATGAATATGGCGACCAGAAGCGGAATCGGCATCGTCTCGAACCCTACTGGGCAGTACCATTGCTCTCATGAGCGATGTGACCGTTGACGACGTGCGCGAGGCCCTGGAAAACGTGATCGACCCGGAGCTGGGGCTCGACTTCGTGGAGCTCGGCCTGGTCTATGACATCGCGGTCGAGGACGACGAGGTGTTCATCACCTTCACGCTGACCTCGGCCGGGTGCCCGATCGGTCCACAGGTCTCCGAGCAGATGGAGGAGTACGTCGGAGAGCTCGAGGGGATCGCGAAGGTCCACCCCAAGATGGTCTTCACCCCACCGTGGACTCCCGAGCTGATGTCCGAGGACGCGAAGTTCGCCCTCGGCTACTGACCGAAGCTCAGCTCACCTCGCGCAGCCTGCCGGTCTCGACCTCGTAGACGAACCCGCGGACCGACTCCTTGTTGGGGATGAACGGGCTTGCCTGGATGCGGGCGACCGACTGCCGCACGTCCCCGTCGAGGTCCTCGAAGGTCTCGACGGCCCACTCGGGCTTGATGCCGGTCTCCTCCTGGATCGAGCGCTTGAACTCCTCGTCGGTGAAGGTGAGCATGCCGCAGTCGGTGTGGTGGATGAGGATGATCTCCTCGGTGCCGAGGAGCCGCTGGGAGATCGCGAGCGAGCGGATCTCGTCGTCGGTGACCACGCCGCCGGCGTTGCGGATCACGTGCGCATCGCCCTCTGTTAGCCCGAGCAGGCCGTAGGGGTGCAGCCGCGCGTCCATGCAGGCCAGCACGGCGACCTTGGCTCCGGGAGGCATCGGCAGGTCGCCCTTGTCGAAGCTTGCCGCATAGCTTTCATTGTTCTTGAGAAGCTCATCGGTGACGCTCATGAAAGATCCCTTCGTGTGGGGGGTGGGCGGGTCCGGAATATAAGAGCTGATCGGGGCTCAACCCAATGCTACGCCTGCTCACCGAGTCCTTCCCAGACGACGCCGCGCTCGACACAGCCGTCTCGCGCGCGTTGATGCTGCGCGTCGCGGCCGGTGAGCTTCCCGCGACGCTTCGGATCTCGCGGCCCGCCGCGATCGTTGCCTTCGGCAAGCGCGACGCGGTCAGCCCAGGCTATCGGGACGCGGTGCGCGCGGCCCGGAGCGGGGGATTCGAGGCGATCGAGCGCCTCGCCGGAGGCCGCGCGGCGGTCTTTCACGAGGACACGATCGCCTTTGCCCACGCGGTGCCCGATCCTGACCCGCGCTCCCGTGTGGACGAGCGCTTCGAGGCGACCGCGGAGCTGATGGCCTCCGCCTTCCGTCGGCTGGGCGTGGACGCGCGCGTCGGGGAGGTGCCGGGGGAGTACTGCCCCGGCGCACACAGCGTGAACGCCGGCGGCGGGCGAAAGCTGATGGGCGTCGGTCAGCGGTTGGTGGCCGGGGGAGTCCACGTGGGAGGCGTGGTGGTGGTGAACGGGGCGGATCGCGTCCGCGAGGTCCTCATGCCGGTCTACGAGGCGCTGGGACTCGGGTGGCGCCCGGAGACCACCGGCAGCGTGGCCGATGAGGCCCCGGGGACGACCTGGGAGGACGTGAGCGACGCGATCGAGGCGGAGTACGCGCGGCGCCATGGGCTGCAGCCGGCGCGGCTCGACGAGGGCACGTTGGCGCTGGCGCGGACGCTGGCACCGGAGCACCTGAGCCCGGTCGGATGACGGTGTCGCGGTGCGCCCACGCGGCGTTGCCTTGAGCGCCAGGCCGCCGCTAGGATAGAGGCATGGATGAGGTGCCGGCGGTATGGACGATCCCCCCCGGGGCTGACCGGGAGAAGGTCGAGGACCTGGTGGCGCGCCTCGCGGAGCGGCTCGAGATCCGGGCCCCCGAGCTCAAGAACGACATGGTGCTGCTGCCGGCCAACTATCCCGTCGTGGCCAGGGCTCTCAATGAGGTGGAGCCCGGCTGGCAGGAGCAGGATCTCCTCGTGCCGCCGGTCGCCTAGCCGCAGGGGGCGGGTCGGGCGAGCGGTCTCGGTTCGCCCGAGCGGACAGGGCCTTTGCCGGTATCGCCGCCCGGGTGCCTCACACGGTTGGCGTCGGCCGCTTTCGCCCCCGCACGATCAGCCGCCGGCCCTCAAGGTTGTGCTCAGAGCCATCGACGCCTCCCCAGACCCCATCCGGCTCGAGGCCTGCGCCCGCGAGCATCCGGTGCAGCTCGGGGCAGGTGTAGATGCGCATCGAGTGGCGCATCTCCCTGCGCCGGCCATCCGGGCGGCGCAGCTTCCATATGGCGCTGCTGCGGCCGGACACCGCGTCGAAGGTGCGCTCCTCGACCACCACCGTGCCGTCGCTCAACTCTCTGTGGGAGCGGGGCTCGAAGTTCCTCGCGAGCCACAACCCGTTCATGATGTCGATCAGGAAGCACCCGCCGGGCACGAGCGCGCGGGCAACGCCCTCGAGCACGGCCGAGTCCTCTTCCTCGCTGGGGTAGTAGCCGAAGGCCGAGCTGAAGTTGTAGACGGCACTGAACTCGCCGTCGGTATCGAGCTCGCGCATATCGCGTTGCACCAGGTCGACTTTCACCCGCCGTCTCGCAGCGCGCTCGCGCGCCACGGCGAGCGATGGCTCACTGATGTCGAGGCCGGTCACCTCGAAGCCGTTGGCCGCGAGCTCGATGGCATGGCGCCCGTGGCCGCAGGCCAGGTCGAGCACGCGCGCACCGCGCTCCAGGTCGAGCTTGTCCACCAGGAAGCGGACCTCCGCCCGGGTCAGCTCCTCGTCGTCATCGACGGCCATCGCCAGCCAGTCCCCGTCGAAGAAGGTCTCGTACCAGCGTGGATCGACCTCAGGAGCGCCCCTTCTGCGTGAGCGTGCCCTGAGCTTCACGGGGCGCGAGCCTACCCGGTGGCCGCCGACTGATAGAAGCTGCCCGGATGCCGGCCCGCCGCCTTGCGCTCGCCGTTGGCCTCGCCTTGCTGGTCGGCGCGTGCGCCGCCGAGGACGAAGGGGACCCGATCCCCCCGCCCAAGGACGCCGCGGCGCCGCCACGGCTCGCGCGTACGCTCGGTGCGGCGGTCTCGGCGAAGCCCGCCCGTGAGGACCCAACCTACCTGCGCGCGTTCGTGTCCAACTTCACCTCGATGACGCCTGAGAACGAGATGAAGTGGGCGATCGTCCATCCCGATCGCGACCGCTACGCCTTCGGGGACGCCGACGCCCTCGTGGGCCTCGCGCGCGGAACGGGCAAGCGGGTTCGCGGCCATACGCTCGTGTGGGATGCGCAGCTCCCCGCGTGGGTCACCGACCGTGACTGGGAGGCCCCCGAGCTGCGCCGTGTGCTGGTCGGGCACGTCAAGGGCGTGGCCTCCCACTTCCGCGGGCGCGTGGCCCAGTGGGATGTGGTCAACGAGCCGTTCCTGCCGTCGGGCCGGCTGAAGAAGAACGTCTTCTCCCGCGTCCTTGGCCCCGGCTACATCGCGCTGGCCTTCCGGGCAGCCCGTGCCGCCGACCCCCACGCGAAGCTCTTCCTCAACGAGAACTACAGCGAGCACCCCGGGCCAAAGCAGAACGCGCTCGTGCGGCTCGTCGCGGCGCTGCGGCGACGGGGGGTCCCCATCGACGGGGTCGGGCTCCAGGCTCATACGGAGGCTGGAAAGGCGGCGGGTGCCGCCCGTCTGTCAAAGACGATGCGCCGGTTCACGCGGCTCGGGCTCGACGTGGAGATCACCGAGCTCGACGTGGCCCTGACGCCCGGGGGCTCGCTGGGCGTCCAGGCCCGCGACTACGGCGGGACCGCGAGGGCATGCGCCGCCGAGCCGCGCTGCACCGGCCTCACGGTGTGGGGCGTGACGGACAAGTGGTCGTGGATCGGCGCCGAGAAGCGGGCGCTGCCGCTCGACGAGCGCGGCCGCGCCAAGCCGGCGCTGACCGCTCTGAAGGGTGCGCTCTAGGATCGACGCGGCTCTAGGCCCTGTGGGTGCTCCAGGTGGGGTATCTCTTCAACGGGTGCTGCCGCAGCGCGTTCTGGATCTGGTGGGGGCCGGTGATCCTCTCCTGCGGCATGCCGCGGATGATCTGCAGCACGTCTTCCGGAGCACCCCGGCGCTGGATCTCCTGGAGGGCTATCTCCTTGTCCATCGGCCAGTACAGCCCTTGCGCGTACTTGGTGACAATCTCGAGGGGCGTCTCTTGGGGCACTGCTTCCTCCCTTTCGCTTGAGGCTGCTCACGGCAGCGGGTTTCAACGATAAAGCCCACGGCGCTCTCCGGCAACCCGGATCGTGGGTGTCAGGCGGCGGGGGAGCCCTGCCCGGACGCCCACTGCGGGTTGCCGTCCTCGTCGACGGAAGGAGGCACCGGCCTGCGGTGGGCGTGCTCCTTGCGCACGGGCACCCCGTGCTCGTCGACGAGGAGGGGCTTCCCATCCTCGTCGTCCACGGCATACCCGATCAGCTTCCCGCACTGCATGACCGCGTTCGCGGGTCGGGTGCCTGCGGGTTCGGGATCCACGGGATCCGATTCTCGCACGTTTCCCGAGCGGCTCGAGCGAGTGGGAACGTGACAGAACGAGCAGTGACCGCGACGCTGGGGACCCGCGCGTGTTCCAATGTGCTGGATGAGCGCCGAGGCCGTGACCTGGAGCAGGACCCAGCCTGCTCCCGCAAGGTGGCAGATCCGCTCATGCGCCGCGCTCGCCGCTGCCCTCGTGATCTCGCTTGTGGCTGCCGGGGCGGCCGACGCCGCCCGGCTCACGGGACGCCACCTCGTGGTGTTCGACGAGCCGGCGACCGCCAGGAGCTCGCCTGTCCTCTCGGCGGTCCTCTCGCGCACCGGGGTGAGCAAGGCGGGCACGGGGGTGCCGCGGCTCGGGATCGCCACGGTGCGCGGCTCCGCGGCCGCGCTGGGCCGGCTGCGAGACGACCCCTCCGTGCGAAGTGTCTCGCCGGAGTGGCAGCGGGACTTCCGGCGGATGCCCAACGACCCGGCGCTTGCGACTCCTGAAACCGAGTTTGGAGGACTGCCCGGAGGGGCGCCGATCCAGTGGACCCTCGCTCGCGAGCGCTTTCCCGCCGCGTGGGACGTGACCACGGGCGCCGGCGCGATCGTGGGCGTGCTCGACTCCGGTGTCGACGGGGGTCATCCCCAACTGGCGGGCAAGCTGCACTCGATCGATGAGATCGGCACGGCCACGGGCGCTGCGGTCGACGAGGAGGGACACGGCACCCATGTGAGCGGCCTGGCCTGCGCGGCGGCCAACGACGGGGTCGCCACGGCCGGGGCGGGCTGGGACTGCCGCATCGCCCTGGTGAAGATCGCGCGGCTGTTCGACGAGGACATCATCACCGGCATCGATCGGGCCGTCCAGCGTGGCTCGGACGCGATCAACATGAGCTTCGGTGGTGGCGCCTCCACTCCTGCCCTCAGCCTGGCGATCGACCGTGCGGTGGCCGGCGGCGCCGTGCCGGTCGCCTCGGCGGCAAACGGCTCGGAGGTCGACCAGGGTGCGCCGGCCTCGCTGCTACAGCCGGGCGATGCTCCGAACATCGACGCCGGCCGGGGCCTGGTGGTCACCGCGGCCGACTTTGCCGACCGCCGTGCCGGCACCGGCCGCGGTACCCAGATCTCGCTTGCCGCCTACGGCTTCTACAGCGAGTTCTCAGGCCCGCCCGGGCTCGTCTCGACGTACCCGGGTAACGCCACCCCACGCGAGGCGGGCGCCCCCCTGCTCGGCTGTGGCTGTCGCAGGCTCCTCGGCGGAGATGCGCGCTACGCCTCCCTCCAGGGCACCTCGATGGCAGCACCGCAGGTCTCGGCGCTAGCGGCCCTGCTGGGCAACCTCAACCCCCTGCTCTCCGTCCGTGAGAAGATCCGCCTGATCAAGGAGACCGCTCGCCGGTCGGGCGGCTGGAACGCGGACCTCGGCTGGGGCATCATCGACGCGGGCCGGGCCGTGGACGTTGCGCGGCGGATCGATCGCACCGCCCCCGCCTCGAAGGCGCGTGCCAGGCGGCTGGTGCAAGTGCGGCGCGGGGCGCGACGGGCTGCGCTGCGGATCCGCTGGTCGGGCTCGGATCGACCCGGCGCACCTGGCCTGCTGGCCTCGGGCATCGCGAGCTACGACGTCTACATGAAGCGGGATGCGGGACGCTACCGCCGCATCCGGAGGACCACCGCCAGTCGCTCGGCCAGGCTGGTCCTGCGCCCGGGCATCTACCGCTTCTACACCCGCGCCAGTGACCGCTTCGGCAACCGCCAGGCAACGCCCGGCCGCTCGAACGTGCGCGTGGTGGTCAGGCGCTAGCGGGAACGACGACATGCGCGGAGCTGTCACACCCCCATCCCCTGGTGTGCGTCTAGGCTCGCCATCCCGGCGCCACGAGCGACCTGGACGCTCCTAGGGCTGAAATACGACCCTTAGAGCGTCCAGGTGACGGCCTGGTGGCGACGTTTGGCCGGTCGTCAGCCATTCCGGCTAGGACTTCTTTGC
Organism: Thermoleophilaceae bacterium; assembly: GCA_051005475.1. Taxonomy (GTDB): domain Bacteria; phylum Actinomycetota; class Thermoleophilia; order Solirubrobacterales; family Thermoleophilaceae; genus JAAYBF01. Next base: position 400 of record JBPCJI010000069.1, on the reverse strand, counting down.
CGCCGCGGACTTCGCTCGCGACGCTCCCTTCGCCGGCTTCGCGCGCGGCTTGGGCTTGGCCCGGCCCTGCGGCTTGGGCTTGACCCGGCCAAGCGTATGGGCCCGGCCCTGCGGCTGGGGCTTGACCTGGCCAGGAGGCTTGGCCCGGCCCTGCGGCGGGGGGCCCGCCTGCGAGCTCGCCGCCGCGTCCACGAGCTCGGCCAGCGACTCCGCGACGAGGCCCGCGAGATCCTCGATGTCGGGCATCGCGTCGTAGTCGCCGAGCAGCCCGAAGTCGAGCTTGCCGTTGTAGCTCATCGCCGCGATCGCCAGGGCGTGGTTGTCCGGCAGGAAGGCCATCGGGACGATCTCGCGCATCTCGCGCCCCATCAGGTAGAGCGGGAACTGCGGGCCCGGCACG
>JBPCJI010000068.1:0-4729 GCA_051005475.1 Thermoleophilaceae bacterium | reverse complement strand
AGAGGACGCGCGTCTTCGGAGACTCCCGCCTCAGGGCCTCGCAAAGCTCCGCGCCCGACTGCTCCCCGAGGAAGAGGTCCACCAGCGCCACGTGGGGCTCGTAGCGGCGGGCCAGATCCCTCGCCTGGCTCTCGTCGCGGGCGGTGAGGCACCGCTCGACCCAAGGCTGGTCGGCCAGCAGCAGCCTGAACCCCCAGTGCACCACCTCGTGGTCGTCCACCACGAGCACGCGCAGGCGCCTGGGGGCCATCACTCCTCCCCGACGGGCACGAGCAGCTTTACGCGCCACTCGCCGGGCTCGCCGGTCCCGAACTCCAGGAACCCCCCACGCTGAAGCGCATCGAGACCGGCCAGGCGCAACCCCATCCCCTCTCTGTGGCCGCGCCCCACGCGGCCGACCCCGTCGTTGCGCACCTCGAGCAGGAAGAGGCTCTCGTCGCCTCCCACGGTCACCCGGACGCAACTCGGCTGCGCGTGCTTGTGGGCGTTGCGCAGCGCCTACGCGAGCACCGACTGCGCAAGCTGCTCGACGTCCTCGGGTACCTCCTGCCCTCTGTTCCATGCCACGTCGACGGGCGCTCCGTCGTAGTAACGACTCAGGCGCTCGAGCTCGTCTCGCAGCTTGGCGCCGGTGCCGGGTGGGGGCGACTCGATCGGCCTCGACATCGCGCTGCGCAGATCTCCGACGGCCGCCTGGATCTCCTCGCCGGCACGCCGGCGCTCCTCACGGGTGAGCTCGCGGTCGGCACCGAGCACGAGGGAGACGCCGAACAGCCGCTGCATCACGCGCTCGTGCACCTCGCGCGCGAGGTCTATCCGCTCACCGAGCAGACGCGCGCGCGCCTGGTGGGTGGTCGCGATGCGCGCGCTGGCGGCCAGGGCGGCGGTCTTCCCGAGCGTCCACATCCTGTGGCGCTCCCAATCGGTCAGCTCGAAGCGACCTCCGCCGCGATCGGCGAAGACCACCCCGAGCCAGCTGCCCCCGGCCGAGACGGGCGTGCAGGTGAGGGTCGTCTCGCCGAGCACCCGGGCATAGCGCGGAGGCACCTCCCGCTCGAGGTTCTCCGACGCCATGACCACCCGGTCATCCGCCAGTGCCCGCTGGGCGAGCGGCGTCTCGTCGAGCGTTCCGAAGACGTCGGCGACCAGCTCGGGCTCGAGGCCGTAGCTCCCCGCCGGCACAACCAGCTTCCGCGCATCCTCGTAGAGCACCAGCATCACGCGCTTCATCGAGGTCAGCCGGCACACCGCCTCGCAAAGCGGGTCGTAGAAGGCGCTGGGAGCATCGGCGCCGTCCGCATCGAGCCCTGAGAGCAGCTCGACCATCACGTCGAGCTGCTCGGTGCGCTGCATGAAAACAGCTTAATGGCCGGGGGGCTCTCGCCCCCCGGATATCTCACCGGGGGCCCCCGCCCCCGGACCCCCGGCGCCTCCCGCCCTACGGCCACCCGTGACCGTTTCAACGCTCGCGTCCGGAGCGCAGCGGTGGCGCGATCGCCGGAGCCGTCGGAGACCACAGCCGCGCGGGGGTTCCGGGGGGCGCGAGCCCCCGGCTCAATCCTTGTTCAGATAGGTGAGCACTGCGAGCACGCGGCGGTGGCCGTCCTCGGCGACGGACAGTCCGAGCTTGCTGAAGATGCTGGTCACGTGCTTCTCGATCGCGCGCTCCGTCACGACGAACTCGCGGGCGATCGCGTTGTTGGTGCGGCCCTCCGCCATCAGCGCGAGGACCTCGCGCTCGCGCGGGGTAAGGCGCTCGAGCGGGTCGTCGGACTGCCGGCGCCCGAGCAGTTGTCCCACGACCTCGGGATCCAGCACCGAGCCGCCGTCGGCCACGCGGCGCAGCGCGTCGGTGAGACCGCCGATGTCGGCGACGCGATCCTTGAGCAGGTAGCCGACCCCCTCGGCGCTGCCCTGCAGTAGCTCGAACGCATAGCCCTCGTCGATGTGCTGCGAGAGCACGAGCACGCCCACGTCCGGCATCTCGGCCCGGATCTGCTGCGCCGCCCGCAGCCCCTCGTCGGTCTGGGTCGGGGGCATGCGGATGTCGGTGACGGCCACGTCGGGATGGTGCGCGCGCACCTTGCGCAGGAGATCCTCGGCGTCGCCCGCCTGGGCGGCCACCTCGAAGCCTGCCTCCTCGAGCAGCAGGGCGAGTCCCTCCCGCAGCAGCACCGAATCGTCCGCTATGACCACCCGCACCCCCCTAGCCTCGCAGCCCTGGCGGTCAGTGCAGCAGCCGCCTGAACCCGGGCCCGCACAGGTCGTGCTTGGCCACGAAGCCGAGCGCGCCACTGTGCAGCGCACGGTCGGGGTACAGCGGGTCGTCGGAGCTCGACGTGAGGATGATCTCGGGTCCCTCGTGGCCCGCGTTCAGGCGCTCGGCCAAGGAGAACCCGTCCACGTCGGGTAGTCGCACGTCGATCAGCACAACGTCGGGCTTGAGGCTCATCGCGGCATCAAAGCCCGCGCCGCCGGTCGGGGCCTCGCCCACGACGTCGAAGCCGTCGCACTCCAGCAGGGCCCGCGCGGTGGCGCGGAACTGACTGTCGTCATCGACGATGAGGATCGTGGACACACGGAGATTGTCGTCAACCAAGGGCGCGCCCTTGATACGGGCTGCCACACCGCCGGTGCGAACAACCGCACCCCAAGACACAGGGTGGCCACATCGTGGCCGCTGACAGGCGGTGTAATTCTGCACGTCATCACCTGACAGAAGACGCGACAATCGTGCAGGCAACTCCCCCCGCCTGCGACACGAAGCTCCCGGATGATTGGAGCTCGTATCCTCCGCGCCATCAGCGGTGGATGCTGCGGATCGTCCACGAGTGTCGCCCGAGATTTCGAAGCCGTCCCCCCGCCGGCGCGGAGTAAAGTAGCTCCGCGCCCCGGGACGGCTACCTCGTGCGACGTACCTTGAGAACACGCATCATCACGCGCGTGGTGGCGCTCAGCGTCACCGGGTCGCTCCTGCTCGGTACGGCGCTGGTCATCCTGATCGTCGCGGTCACGGGCCAGCGCGACGCCTCCCGCACCGCGTTCCGCTCCCAGGAGGCGCTCACGGCCGGCAGCCAGCTGGAGAAGTCTTTGATCACGATCGAGAACGGTCTGCGCGGGTTCGTGGCGAGCGGACGCGAGCGCTTCCTGGCCCCCGCCACCCAGGCGCTTCGCTCCTACCCCGCCGAGTTGCGCCAGCTGACGCGCCTGCTCTCGGACGACCCCGGCCAGCAGCGCCACGCGCGCCGGATCGGAGAAGGGATCGATGATTACGTGACCCTGTGGGCACGGCCACTGATCGCCCTCGCCCGCACGCGCCTGCCCTCCGCTCGCAGCGTCGTGGTCACGGGTGGGGGGCGCGAACGGCTGTCCGCGATCCGATCCGCCTTCGCGCGCCTGTTCGAGCGCGAGCGCGGCGTGGCCCGCGCACGCGAGGAGCGTGCCGAGCAGCGCTCGTCCCTTGCGATCGCCTTCGGCGTCGGCGGGCTCGGGCTCGTCTTCCTCGTGGCCGCCGGGATCGCTCTCTACCTCAGCCGCGCGATCGTCCGCCCGGTGCTCGCGGTGGCGCAGGCCACCGGCAGGCTGGCCGAGGGCGAGCTCTCCGCCCGGGTGCCCGCCGAGCGTGAGGACGAGATCGGCGACCTGGCCCGTGGCTTCAACACGATGGCCGACTCGCTGCAGCGCAGCCAGGCCGAGCTCGAGCGCTCCAACCGCGAGCTGGAGCAGTTCGCCTCCGTGACCTCGCACGACCTCCAGGCCCCGTTGAGCACGATCTCCATGTACGCAGAGCTGCTCGAGCGCAGACACGGCTCCGACCTCGATGGCGGCACGAGCCTGATCGACGGTATCCGCGGCGCCACGCAGCAGGCCAGAACGCTCATCCGCGACCTGCTGGAGTACTCGCGCGCGGGCCGGGGCCGACTGCGCGTGGAGGCGGTAGCGATCGAGGCGGTCGTGGAACACGCGCTGGAGGCCGTTGCGGGAGACATACGAGAGGCCGGGGCGCGGGTGGCCGTGGGTCCGCTGCCGGTCGTCCACGCCGAGCGCACCAACCTCGGTCGCGTTTTTCAGAACCTCGTGGCCAACGCCGTCAAGTTCAGGGGAGAACGGCCCCCGGAGGTGGCGATCGGGGCAGAGCGCGAGGGCCCGGCGTGGCGCTTCTGGGTCAGCGACAATGGGATCGGGATGGATCCCCAACACGCAGAGCGCATCTTTGAGCCCTTCCAGCGCCTTCACGGCGAGGAGGACTACGCCGGCACGGGGATCGGCCTCGCGGTCTGTGCCCGCATCGTCGAGCAGCACGGTGGGCGGATCTGGGTCACCACCAACCCGGGAGAGGGCAGCGTCTTCTCCTTCACCCTCCCGGCGCGGGAGGCCTAGCGGTGTGCCAGGGCGCGATCGCGGTGATGGCCACGGGCGCGGCGCTTGCACTCGCCGCGTGCGGCGGTGACGATCCTGCCCCGGCGGAAGATGCCGGGAAGAAGGGGCCGCCGGTGCGGATTGGCACCAAGGACTTCACCGAGCAGTTCATCCTCGGGGAGCTCTACGCCCAGGCGCTCCGGGCCAAGGGCTTCCGCGTTGAGCTCAAGCGCGACGTCGGCAGCTCGGAGATCATCCACCAGGCCCTCGTCGGCGGAGCGCTGGACATGTATCCCGAATACGTGGGGGTCCTGCTGTCGGAGATCGCCAACCGCCGGGAGCGGCCGCGAAGCTCCGCCGCCGCTTACCG
>JBPCJI010000067.1:0-9865 GCA_051005475.1 Thermoleophilaceae bacterium | reverse complement strand
GTCACGTGCCGCGCGGGGTCCAGATCTTCGAGCGGGCCTTCGCCCGTTCGGCCGCCTCGGTGGCGTCGTCCGCCGGTGCCGGCGCGGGCGGAGCCTCCGCGCCGGGAGCGGGCGTGGGATCCGCCGCCGGGGCCGCGGGTGGCGACCCCGGGCTGCCCTGAGCCTCGCGCGCGTACGCGAGCTGGAGCTGGGAGAGCGCCTGGCGAATGGAGTCCTGGTGGTCCTCCGGGCACAGCGGGGAGAGGGCCCGGGCACCCTCTATCGCGAGCTGGGCCTGCGCGAGGTCGCGTTCCGCCGCGGGGTCCCCGCCGGCCTCCGGAAGGAGCCCCAGCCGGCGGGCGCCGAGGTTCACGAGGGTGGCGACCGTCTGGAGGATCACGTCCTCCACCCCCACGTGGCGCATCTGCTCCTCGAACGCCGCGCGCATCTCCTCCTCGCTGGGCTCTTGCATCTCGTCGTGCATCGTCAGCTCCTCACCTGGGCCTCAGCATACGTGCGCCGCGCCAGCTCGACCTCCGCGGCGTAGACCTCCTCGATCGAGGCGCCCTCGGCGAGCGCCCGCCGCTGTCGCTGCGCACCGTTCTCGGCGGGCAGCGCCGGGTCGATGCTCAGCATCGCGCGGGCGGGCGCCGTCCACGCCAGCAGGCGGTCACAGACCGCGGCGGCCGGGTACTGCTCCCCCCGTTCGAGGTCGATGAGCTTGCCGTCGAGGCCATAGCGCAGGGCGCGCCACAGGTTCTCCTCGACGAGCCTCCTGGAGGGGTGCTCGAAGGCCACGCCGTCGTCGTGGTCGAGCGCCGCCTGCGCCGCGCAGGCCACGATCAGGCCCGCCAGCGCGGTCGATGCGTCCCCGCCCGACTGGGCGTCGCAGATGCGCACCTCGACCGTGCCGAAGGAGTGGTGGGGCCGCACGCTCCACCAGAGCTGGGTGTGCTCGACGATCGAGTTGGTGCGCACGAGGAAGTCGACGTAGTCCGCGTAGGCGTCGTAGCTACCGAACGCGTCCGGGACCCCGCAGCGGGGAAAGCTCTTGGTGAAGATCTGCGTGCGCGCGGAGTGCAGCCCCGAGTCACGCCCGTCGAGGAAGACCGAGTTGGCGGAGATCGCCAGCAGCTCGGGAAGCACCGGCCGCAGCCGATCGCAGACCGCGACGGCGCGATCCGCTCCCCGGATGCCCACGTGCACGTGGAGGCTGAAAGTGTTGTTGCGCCGCGCGACGTACTGCAGGCCCTCCTCCACGCGGTGGTAGTGCTCGGTGTCGATGATCCGCTGCTCCTGCCAGGTGCTCCAGGGGTGCGTTCCCGTGGCGCCCAGGAGCAGGCCATGGTCCTCGGCGAGCCGGAACAGGCGCACGCGCGCCTCCCGCTGGCGCGCGCAGGCGTCCCCGAACCCCGTGCCGCAACCGGAGCGGATCTCGATCTCGGACTCGATCAGCTCCCCGGCCACCGACTCCGCCAGCAGCTCGTCGCCCTGCGCCGCGTCCCTCAGCCTCTCGAAGCGGTGGTCGAGCGATCGCGTGACGGGATCGAGGATGGCGAACTCCTCCTCGAGGCCGACCGTGAAGTCCTGTGAGGCCTCGAAGACCTCCCGGGCGCGAACCATGTCCAGCATCAGGTCAGATAGAAGTAGAGCGCGTAGAGCAGGTCCACCGCCGGGCTTGCCGTGTGCACGGTGACCTCCGGGGGCACCTGCAGCAGCGCCTCCGTGTAGTTGAAGATGATCGTCACGTTCCCCGCCACGAGGTCGTCGGCCACCGCCTGAGCCGCGTCGGCGGGCACCGCGATCACCCCCACGACGATGTCGTCCTCCTGGACCACCTGTGGAAGGTCGTCGACCGAGCGGACCACCAGCCCGTCGTTCACGCGCTTCCCGATCTTTTCGGGGTCGGTGTCGAACAGCGCGACGATCCGGAAGCCGTGATCGGCGAAGACCTCCGACCCCGCGATCGCCTGACCGAGGTGCCCCGCCCCAAAGAGGGCGATGTTGTGCTGGCCGCTCGTGCGCAGGATCTTGCGGATCTGCCCCACCAGCGAGTCCACGTTGTAGCCCACTCCGCGCTTGCCGAACCTGCCAAAGCCCGACAGGTCGCGCCGGATCTGGGTGGAGTTGACATGGGTGTAGTCGGCCAGCTCCTGTGAGGAGATCGTCTCCTTGCCCATCTTCGCGGCCTGCGTGAGGACCTGCAGGTAGCGCGAGAGCCGCGCGGCCACGCCGAGCGACAGCCGCTCGGGCGGTGTCTCGTCTGCCGAGCCCCCTGGCGGCTCGCGGAAGCTCACGCATCCACTCTAGCGAGCAGGTCTTCGAGCGCCACGGCGTTCACGCCCAGCTCGAAGGCCGGCTCGCCGTCCACCTCGAGCACCGGAATCCGCTCGCCGTACCGGCGGTGCAGCGACGGGTCGAGCGAGATGTCGACCTCCTCGAGCTCGAACGGCACTCGCGTCCGGACCGAGGAAACGGTGTCGCGGGCCTCGTCGCAGAGGCAGCAGCCGGGCTTGCCGTAGAGGGTCACGCGCGCCATGGCTCGATTCGACCCGGTCAGACCAGCCGCGCCGCGGCGTCCAGGTCGAGGTAGGCGGGGTAGGGGATCGCGGGCGTGAAGCGGGCCGCGGCGGCGATCATCGCGGCGTTGTCGGTGCACAGCTCGGGGGGCGGGATCCACAGGCCGACGCCCAGCTCCCCACAGAGCTCGGTCAGCACCCGGCGAAGCTCAGAGTTCGCGGCCACCCCGCCTCCGATCGCCAGCCGCTCCAGCCCCTCGCGGGCGATGGCCTGCCTCGTGCGCGTCGCGAGGGCATCCACGATCGCCCGCTGGTAGGAGGCGGCCAGGTCTGCCCGGCGGCGCCCGGCCTCGGACTCCCCCAGATCGCGGACGCGGTAGAGCAGCGCGGTCTTCAGGCCGCTGAAGCTGAAGTCGAGCTCCGCCGGGGCAGCGCGCGGGAAGTGAAAGGCCTCGGGGTCGCCCGTCCGCGCGAGCCGGTCGAGCGCAGGCCCGCCGGGGTATTCGAGGCCCAGCAGCCGCGCACCCTTGTCGAATGCCTCGCCCGCGGCGTCGTCCAGCGTCGCGCCCAGGACGGTGTAGCGCGCCGGGTCCTCCACGCGCGCAAGGAAGGTGTGGCCCCCGCTGGCCACCAGGCACACATAGGGCGCCTCGATCGGGTCGGGGCGCAGGGTGCCGGCAACCACATGCCCATGGAGATGGTCCACCGCTGCGAGCGGCAGCCCGCGCGCCGCGGCGAGTGCCTTGGCCGATGACACCCCGACCAGCAGCGCGCCGATCAGCCCCGGCCCGCGGGTCACCGCAACGGTCTCGATGTCGGCGAGCGTGACGCCTGCGCTCTCGAGGGCGTCCGCCGTGATGGCATCGACGACCTCGAGGTGCCGCCGCGAGGCCACCTCCGGCACGACGCCGCCGTAGCGCGCGTGCAGCAGTCCCTGGGAGGCGATCCGGTTCGAGAGCAGGTCGCCATCGCTGGTGGCCACGGCCGCGCAGGTGTCATCACAGCTGGTCTCGATCGCCAGGATCAACGTGGCAGCGGCGGGGCGCCGTCCGCGTCGAGGGCACGTTCGCTGCGGGCTTCGCCGGTGGCGGTGCGCCGCATGATCACGGCGTCCTCGCGGTTGTCGTGGTAGTAGCCCCGGCGTCGGCCGGCCCCGCGGAACCCGAGCTTCTCGTAGAGCCGGATTGCCGATCCGTTGGAGGTCCGGACCTCCAGCGTGTACCGCTCGCCCGGGGCATCGGCCAGCGCGAAGAGGTGGCCCATCAGGGCCTCGGCGATTCCCTGGAGGCGCAGGCGGTTATCCACCGCCACGTTCATCAGATGCCAGATCGTGTCATAGTGCGAGCACACGAGGTAGCCGACGATGCGGTCCCAGCGCAGCGCGGCCAGGCAGATGCCCGAGGGCTTGGACAGCTCGAGCACGAACATGGCGAGCGACCAGGGGGTGGTGAACGCGCGCCGCTCGACCGCGATCACCTGCGGCAGGTCGGCGTAGGTCAGACGCCGTATCTCGAGCAGCTCGGTCACCTTGGAGTCCATCCCGGGAGGGATCAGGTATCTGGCAGGATTGGCTTGGCGTCCGGGAATCGCAGGTAGTCGGGCAGCACCGCGTCCGGCGGCGTGGCCGGCGCGGCCGCGGCGAGCCGACAGATGGAGAGCCCACGTACCACGTGAGCACCCGATCCGGCCGTCGCCACGCGGATGCCGGCCGCCTCGAGGACGTCCCTGAATCGTACCGCCCCGTTTCCGGTGGCCAACGGGTCGAGCCCCGCCTGGCGGACACGAGCCGCCACGGACTCCGGCGCCGCGGCGAACGCCGGCCACCGTTCGCGCCCGTCCTCGAACACGGCCGCGAAGACCTCACCACGCCCGGCGTCGATCAGCGGCAGCGAGAGTGGCTCCCCGGACCCGGCCGCAAGCGCGGCCAGCGAGGACACCGGCCGCAGCTGGGTCGCGCTCGCGCGCGCGAGCGCGCGCGAGGTAGTCACCCCGATGCGCAGGCCCGTGAACGCCCCCGGCCCGACTCCCACGGCGATCGCGTCGAGCTCGGCGAACACCACTCCCGCATCCTCCAGGCAGCGGGCGAGGGCGGGCATGAGCTCGCGGGCGTGCGCCGGGGCCGCGGCAAGCGCCTCGGGGCGGGGCTCGTGCTCGAACGCCTCGCCGTCCGCGCGCAACACGCAGGCCGCGCTCACGGGGCCCGAGGTGTCGAAGCCGAGGACGTTCAAGCGACCGCCGTCCTTCACGCGACCGCCGTCCTTGACGTGACCTCGATCCCGCGGCGGTCTCCGCCCGCGTGCTCCAGGCGCACCCGGACGGCGACCCTGCCGAGGGCAGGCTCCCCCACCTCCGGCCACTCGATGAAGCCGACCCGCTCCGCGGTGAGGTAGTCCTCGAGCAGCGACGGGTCCTCGCCCGCGAGGGACCCGAGCCGGTAGAGGTCGAGGTGCGCGATCTCGACACGGCCGCGGAGCACCTGCCCGATCGTGAAGGTCGGGCTCGTGACCGGCCCCTCGACGCCGGGCGCCCTGCATGCCCCGCGCACGAACGTGGTCTTGCCGCTGCCGAGCTCGCCGCTCACGAGCACGACGTCGCCGGGCACCAGCCGTCCGGCGAGCTCGGCGGCGATGGCCGCCGTGGCTTCGGGGCTCGAGGTCTCGGTCCTCACCGCCGCAGGGTCTTCACGCCGCCTCGGCGAGCCCCGCTATCGCGCGCGAGAAGCTGCTGAGGTCGCTCAACCCTTCGCTCAGCGAGTCGTAGACGATCCGATCGTCCACATCCTCGTAGACATGTACGAGCCGGTTGCGCAAGCCGGCCAGGGCACGCATCCTCTCCGCCAGCTCGGCGTCCAGGACGCCCTCCTCTTCGAGCACGGTGAAGGCGTCGCGAAAGTCGGCGGGGGTGCGCCAGCCGGAGGATGCGATCACGTGATTTGCCATGTCGATGCAGACCTGCGCGGACACCTGTACGAGGTAGCGTCCCGCGAAAGCGCGATCACCCTGGTACTCGGCGGCGGGTAACTCACTCAGCGTGACGAGCTTGCCGCGATAGTCCGCCAGGGCCTCGAGCAGCCGACGGACCCGGCCCGGGTCGACCACCTACAGCCCTCGCTCGGCGACGCGGGCGAGGTAGCTGCGCTCGAGCACCCTCAGGGTCGGCTCGAAGTCGAAGTACTCGGAGCGCGTGCGCACCTCAAAGGCCACGCGCGCGGGGTCGTCCGCCCCGTAGATCGGCCTCCCTTCCTGAACCACCCGGCCCCGGAGCTCGAGCTTGGCCGTATCGAGCGTTACCAGGTCCACATCGGGAACGCCGAGCGCCCGCGCCAGCCCTAGCGCCAGCCGCTCGCGCTCGAGCAGGCCCAGCGGGCGCGATGGCATCACCGCGATGTCGGCATCGCTGCCCTGCTGTGCCCGCCCGGTGGCACGCGAGCCGAACAGGTACGCGAAGCGAACGCGCGCGCCGCCGAGGAGCGCCTCGACCGATGGGTGCTCGGTACCGGCCATACAAGCGAGTTTAGGTCGCCCGGCGCAGGCGAGCGGACGCGGCACGGGGTTTCCTCTCCACTGCCGCTCTGGCGCCGGAGTGTGGGGAACAAAAGGTGCGCATGGCGCACCCAACGACGGCCACAGTATGCGGTGAGGACCTGGATCGGTCCGGCTTTGGTCGGCAGGTGACCAGCGCGACTCAGCCGAAGAGGCCGAGCTGATCGACCGCCCCCCCGCGGTCCACCTCCGGGCGCTGGGCGCTCGGCGCCGGCCCCCGGGGCGCGGGGCGGGGCTGCTCGACGGCTTCGGCCAGCAGCGCCGGCAGTCGCGAGAAGTCCTCCCTCAACTGCTCCCTGACCCGCGGGGTGCGCAGGGCGGCGGCGGGGTGGAAGAGCGGGTAGATCCGCACGCTGCGATCCGCGATCGTCTGTGCCTGAGGCCGGCCGTGGACCTGGGTGATCGCACGGGTCGAGCGCGTCAGCAGCTTCGTGGCGAAGTTGCCCAGCGTGCAGATCACCCGCGGCTCGATCAGCTCCACCTGCGCGTCGAGATAGGGCCGGCACGTCTCGATCTCCGCCGGCAACGGGTCGCGGTTGCCGGGCGGCTGGCACTTGACGACGTTCATGACGAAGACGCTCTCGCGCTCCAGGCCGTTCTCGGCCAGCAGCTCGTCGAGCAGCTTTCCGGCGCGACCCACGAAGGGCACGCCCTGCTGGTCCTCGTGGAACCCGGGGGCCTCGCCGACGAAGGCGAGGTCCGCGTCGGCGTTGCCGTTGCCGAATACCACCTGGGTGCGGCCTTCTGACAGCGGGCAGGCTGTGCATCCTCTGGCCTCGCGGTAGAGGGCGACCAGGTCCTCGCGACGCTCGGCGGCCGGGCGCGACATCTTGCGGAGCCTAAGCCCCGTGCCGGCTCTCCCGGCCCCTCGCCCGATGGGAACCTCGCAGCGAGCGGTATCCTTTCCCCTGCCGGCCGCTACCCGCCCGGGAGTGGACCGGCCAGACCGACCGGACCCTCGTCACCGAGGACCGGCCCGGAACATGGACATCGACCCCACAGAGCCAACCCGCGTCCCCGCACGCGTCTCCGTAATCGGAGACGGCCGCCTCGGCTCGGCCCTGGCCGGCGCGCTGCTCGCCGCGGGGATCGAGGTGCTCGGACCCGTGGGGCGGGGCGAGCGCCCCGCTGCCGCCGATGCGATCGTGCTGTGTGTGCCCGACGCGGAGATCCCCGCGGCCGGCGAGCTCGCGGCCGGCCGGGCCCCCATGGTGGGTCATACGAGCGGCGCCACGCCTCTATCGGCACTGGAGGCCGCGGGCGGTGAGGCCTTCGGACTGCACCCGCTGCAGACCTTCGCCGGTGGTGAGCCACCGGAGCACTTCCGCGGGACGGGATGCGCCGTGGCGGGTACGACCCCCGCGGCCCTGGCATTCGCCACGATGCTCGCCGGCGCCCTGGGGATGCACGCGTTCGAGATCACCGACGAGGCCCGCCCGGCCTACCACGCCGCGGCATCGGTCGCCTCCAACTTCCTGGTGACCCTGCTGGCCGCGGCCGAGGAGGCGACGGCCGCCGCCGGTATCGAGTCTGGCGAGGCGCGGGCGCTGCTGGCGCCCCTGGTCCGCAGCACCGTCGAGAACTGGGCGGCCCTCGGGCCCGAGCGAGCGCTCACGGGACCGCTGGCACGCGGAGACGAGGCCACGGTCGATGCCCAGCGCCGCGCGCTCGAGAGCTCGGCCGCCCACCTGCTCCCGCTGTTCGACGAGTTGGCCGAGCGCACCCGCATCCTGGCCGGCCGGAGGGTGCTCGCATGAGAACGGTCCGCACGGTCTCCGAGCTGCGGGACGCGCTGGCGCCCGAACGGCGCGCCGGACGCAGGATCGGCCTCGTGCCGACGATGGGCCACTTCCACGAGGGGCACCTTTCGCTCATGCGTCGTGCCCGCGAGGAGGCCGACCTCGTGGTGGTCTCGCTGTTCGTGAACCCGGCCCAGTTCGGCGCGGGCGAGGATCTCGGCGCCTATCCGAGCGACGAGCCGCGTGACGCCTCGCTGGCAGCGGAGGAGGACGTGGACCTGCTGTTCGCGCCACCGGTCGAGGAGGTCTACCCGGCCGGCTTCGACACGGTCGTGAGGGTTGGCGGCCTGACCGACGTCCTCTGTGGAGACCCGCGCCGGCGTGGGCCCGGGCACTTCGACGGCGTGAGCACGATGGTGGCGAAGCTCTTCAACATGGTCGGCCCCGACGTGGCCTACTTCGGGCAGAAGGACGCCCAGCAGGCGCTCGTGATCCGCCGCATGGTTCGAGACCTCGATATCCCGGTAACGGTGGAGGTCTGCCCCACCGTCCGCGATGGCGACGGGCTCGCGCTGAGCTCGCGTAACTCCTATCTCACTCCCGCGGAGCGCGAGCGCGCTCTCGGGCTGCCCCGCGCGCTCGAGGCCGCGGAGAACGTCGTGGCAGCCGGTGAGCTGGAGCCGGCCGCGGTGCTGGGAGCCGCGCGCGCCGAGCTGGATGGCGCCGGAATCGAGCCCGAGTACCTCGAGCTTCGCCGCGCCACCGACCTTTCACCCGTCGAGCGCGTGAACGGGTCGACACTGCTCGCTATCGCCGTCCGCCTCGGGCGTGCCAGGCTGATCGACAACACGGTCCTGGGGGCGGGCCCGCTCCCCACTGACCACTCGGAAGGCGGCTCCGGATGAGACGCACGATGCTCAAGTCCAAGATTCACCGGGCGACACTCACCGGGAGCGATCTGAACTACGTCGGATCGATCACCGTGGATGCCGCACTGCTTCAGGCCGCAGACATCCTCGAACACGAGCTGGTGCACGTGCTGGACATCGACAACGGCGCCCGCTTCGAGACCTACACGTTCGCGGGTCCGCGCGGCTCTGGTCAGATACAGGTGAACGGCGCCGCCGCGCGACTCGTCCACACCGGTGACAAGGTAATCATCGTCTCCTACGCCTCCTACGACGAAACCGAGCTGGGCAGCCATGCGCCGCGCGTCGTCCACGTTGACGCGCAGAACGGGATCGTAAACGTGGACGCTGCCGTCGAGGAGCTGCTCTCGTGAGCCCCCGCCCACGGATCGCGACCGCTCCCCCCGCCAAGGGCAAGCCGGTCACCCTCTCGAGCCTCGCCGCGAAGAAGGCGCTGGGCGAGCCGATCGCGATGGTCACCGCCTACGACTACCCGAGCGCCCAGGTGGCCGAGGAGGCGGGCGTCGACGTCGTGCTAGTGGGCGACTCCGCCGCGATGACGGTCCTCGGTTACCCGAGCACGGTGCCGGTGTCGGTCGAGGAGATGCTGATGCTGACCGCCGCCGTGCGCCGGGGCTTGCGCACGCCGCTGCTGATCGGGGACCTCCCGTTCGGCTCCTATGAGGTCTCGGACGAGCAGGCGGTGGCAACCGCCCAGCGGTTCGTGAAGGAGGCCGGCTGCGATGCGGTGAAGCTCGAGCGCGGCGGCAGCTCGGTCCGCCGGGCGCGGGCGGTCGCCGACGCGGGCATCCCGGTGATGGGCCACGTTGGCCTCACCCCCCAGACCGCGGCCGCCCTCGGCGGGTATCGCTCGCAGGGGCGGACCGCCGAGCGGGCACTCGAGGTGGCCGAGGACGCGCTGGCACTGGAGGAGGCCGGCTGCTTCTCGATCGTCTTCGAGGCGATCCCCTCGGATCTGACCGACGAGATCATGCCCCTCCTGAAGGTGCCGGTCATAGGCATCGGCGCCGGCCCGTCAACCGACGGACAGGTGCTCGTCTTCCACGATCTGCTCGGCATCTACGACGGCCACGCCGCCCGCTTCGTCAAGCGCTACGCGGAAATCCGGGAGCAGATGGTGGCCGGGGTGCACGCCTTCGCAGAGGACGTGCGCGCCA
>JBPCJI010000066.1:0-14064 GCA_051005475.1 Thermoleophilaceae bacterium | reverse complement strand
CCCGTTCGCGGCTCTGCCCCAGGGCAAGCCCTGGTTCGTCGCTCCACTTGCATGTGTTAAGCACGCCGCCAGCGTTCGTCCTGAGCCAGGATCAAACTCTCCGTGAAAGACTTGCGTGTCATCCGAGAGCCGAAGCCCCCGGTTGTCACTGTCTAGTTTGGAGAGATGTCGTTCCGTACTGATGAGGTGGTGCGGTGCTGCGCCCGATCAACGATCGGGCTCCGCTCCTCCCCAAGCTGACCGGCGTACGTACACCAATGCCGGCCCTCGGATCGACGGGTCTCAGTTAAGCCCTCAGCCTGGACCACGAGGGCCCGGGCTTCGGGTCGAACCTGGACGCGACTTCGAACTCCGAAGAGCTCTAGTCGCACATGCTGCTGAGTTTTCAAAGACCGCTGCGCCCTCTGGGCGGGGACTCCGCCCGGATGCACCACCCCCAGTCGCCAGAAAGGTTCCTGCTGCTGGGGGCCGGTAAGTATAGCGCGCTGCGGCGAGCTCATGTCAGCTTCGGTCTCTAGGCGATCCGCGCGCGGCGGAAGCGCCGCTTGCCGAGCTGGAGGACGGCGCCGTCCACCCTGGCGGCCGAGAAGTCGAGCTCACCGTCCCCGAGGACCTCCCCGTCCAGCTTCACGCCGCCCTGCGAAAGCAGGCGCCTGCCCTCCGACGCCGAGACCCCGAAAGCGTCCCGAAGCAGGCCCGGGAGGTGCACCATGCCATCCGCGCCGGGGCTTACCTCCACTTCCTCGATCTCGTCGGGGGCCTCGCGCTGGACGTGGAGTCGGTCGAAGTGCTCCTCGGCGGTTCGCGCGGCCTCGGCTCCGTGCAGCCGGGCCGTCAGCTCCCGCGCCATCGCGCGCTTGGACTCGACCGCCGGGCGCCCGGTGTCGACGGGCTCGTCCATGAGGAGCTCGTGGTACGGGGCCATCGCGGCATCGGGTACCCGCATCAGCTTGCCGAAGACCTCGTCCGGGGGCTCTGTGACGCCCACGTAGTTGCCGGCCGACTTCGACATCCGCTGTACGCCGTCGACACCGGGCAGGATGGGCATCGTGAGGATCGATTGGGGAGCCACCCCGTAGGCCTGCTGCACGTGGCGCGCGAGGAGGATGTTGAACTTCTGGTCGGTGCCGCCCAGCTCCACGTCGGATCGCACGACCACCGAGTCGTAGCCCTGTAGCAGCGGATAGAGCAGCTCGAGGATCGAGATGGGCTCTCGCGCCTGCTGACGCTTGGTGAAGTCATCACGCTCGAGGATCTGCGCAACCGTCGAGGTGCGGGCAAGCTGGAAGAGCTCCTCCATCGCCATGTCGAGCCACTCGCTGTTACGGCGCACCTCGGTCCGATCGGGGTCGAGAACCGAGAATGCCTGGCGCTGGAACGTGCCCGCGTTGGCGTCGACCGCCTCGCCGGAGAGCTGCGGGCGCATGGCCGAGCGCCCGCTCGGATCACCCACGCGTGCGGTGTAGTCACCGATGATCAGCACGACCGTGTGTCCCAGATCCTGGAACTCGCGCAGCTTGCGCAACACGACGGTGTGACCCAGATGGATATCGGGCGCCGTCGGGTCGATGCCCAGCTTGACCCGCAGTGGGCGTCCCTCTCCGAGCTGGCGCTCGAGGGCACCGACGGGGAGGGCTTCGACGGCGTTGCGGGCGAGATGACGGGCGCTCTGGCCCGCGGAGTCCGGCATCCGGCCAATGCTAGACTGCCGCCCTCCTAACGCCGGGCCTCGGACGCCGCCGTCCGGAAGCCCCGGAGGGCCGAGGCAAGCGGTGGCGTCTCCCTGGGCCGCGACGGCACTGACGGAGGCCCGGCCACGAGGCCCGCACAAGAATGCAGGAAGAGCCGCCGACAAGAGTCCTGACGCCGCCGGCACCTGCTCTGGGCCAGTCAGGCATCGACGGAACCATCGGCCCGCAGGCCAAGCCGAAGCTCAAGAAGCTGCGGCTGGCCGTGATCCTCGGCGGCCTCGCCGGCCTCGCGCTGGTCTCGACGGTGTTCGGGATGATGATGGCCGTCTCGAGCGACCTACCCGAGCTCGAGAACAGGAAGGAGTACCAGCGCTCCAGGAACTCGGTGGTCGTGGCCGAGCCCACCCGCAAGGGCGAGAAGCCCCCACCGCTCGCAAAGCTCACCAACAACCAGAACCGGATCCTCGTCGGCGCATCCGAGATCTCCCCCAACATCAAGAACGCGGTCATATCGATCGAGGACCGGCGCTTCTACGAGCACGAGGGAGTCGACTACAACGGCATCGCCAGGGCATTCGTGCAGGACATCCGGCAGAAGCGGGCCGCGCAGGGCGGCTCGACGATCACGCAGCAGTTCGTGAAGAACGCCCTGGCGGCACAGGGCGACCGCTCGGTGTTCCAGAAGCTGCGCGAGTCGGCGCTCGCCTACCACCTGGAGCGCAAGTGGACCAAGCAGAAGGTGCTGACGCAGTACCTCAACAGCGTCTACTTCGGCAACGGCGCCTATGGCGTCGAGGCAGCCGTGCGGACCTACTCTCGCAGCGGCGGCGGCTCGGGCAGCCACTCTCCGTCCAGCACGGCCGCCGGCGTCGTCTCGCCCGCCCAGGCAGCGTTGCTCGCCGGGATGATTGCCTCGCCCAGCCTGTACGACCCGGTGCAGAATCCGATCCGGGCCAAGGAGCGTCGTGACACCGTGCTCGACCGGATGGTGGAGCAGAAGATGATCTCCCGGCAGGAGCACCGCGAGGGCCTCGCCCAGGCGCTACCCACCGAGACTGACATCGATCCACCGCAGCCGGACTCCAAGCAGCCCTACTTCACGAGCTGGCTCACCCAGCAGCTCGTGGACCGCTACAAGGCTCCGGCGGTGTTCACCGGGGGCCTCCGCGTCAAGACCACGCTCGACCCCGAGCTGCAGACAGCCGCCGAGCAGGCCATCACGCGCAGGCTGACGGGCGTCGGGCCGAGCGCGTCCCTCGTTGCGATAGAGAACAAGACAGGCGAGGTGAAGGCGATGGTCGGAGGAACGGACTTCGGGAAAACACCCTTCAACCTCGCCACGAATGGGCATCGCCAACCCGGCTCGTCGTTCAAGCCGTTCACGCTGATCCGGGCGCTTCAGGACGGGGTGAGCCCGGAGGCCACGTTCACCTCCCAGAAGAAGGTCTTCCCGCTGGCGAACTCGGGCAGCGAGAAGTTCGTGGTCAACAACTACGAGGACTCCTACGCCGGGGTCGCCTCGCTGCGCTCGGCCACCGCCCGCTCCGACAACTCGGTCTACGCGGAGCTGGGCCTGAAGGTGGGCCCGAAGCGGATCGCTGCGCTGGCCCAGAAGATGGGGCTCGACACGCGCGTGTCGACAAACCCGGCGATGACGCTCGGGGGGCTTGCCGAGGGTCTCACCCCGCTCGAGCTGGCCTACGCCTACTCGACGATCGCCAACAAGGGAGTCCGCGTCTCGGGCACGCTTGACACGACGGCCAAGGGCACGGGCCCGGTCGCGATCGAGCGGGTAGAGGGGGGCGGCCGCGAGGAGCGCAACGAGCCGATCAAGGAGCGGGTGTTCCCCGAGGCGGTCGGCGAGACCGCTCAGCAGCTGCTCGCCGGCGTGGTCGAGGGGGGCACGGGCAAGGCCGCCCAGATCGGGGAGTTCGCCGCCGGGAAGACCGGCACCACGGAGAACTACGGCGACGCATGGTTCGTCGGCTTCAACGAGGAGCTGACCGTGGCCGTCTGGGTGGGCTACCCGGAGAAGCTCACCTTCATGAAGACGGAGTACGGCGGTAGCCCCGTGGCAGGCGGCACGTATCCCACGGAGATCTGGCACGACCTCATGCGTTCATGGATCGGGATCCGCGAGCGTCGTCAGGAGGAGAACGGGGAGAACGACGACGACGAGCAGGATGGAACCCTCCCGGTGGCTCCCGTGGCCCCAACTGCTCCGGAGGGCGGCTCCACGGCGCCCCCGGAGGACGGCTCCTCGGTACCCGAGCAGCCCGAGCCCGAGCCAACCGCGCCGCGCCAGCCCGCCAAGCCCCAGGAGCCCGCCCCCGTGCCACCGCCGGCGCCCCAGCAACCACCGGCCCCCGGACCACCACCGGATGGCACCGGCGAGGGCGGCGGGGCCGCTCCCGGCTAGCGGTCACCCCGACCGCGGCGCATGGCCACGGGCCAGGGCCGGGAGACACAGCCGCTGGAGGCGTCGCAGAAGCGCCACGGAAGCTCGACCGCCCTGGTGATTCCGATGCGCCCGTCGCTGGCCCGCGACGGCGAGGCCGTCCGCGGGCCCCGCGGGAGGATCTCGATCTCCCCGCCAAGTGGAGTGCCGTTCAGGTCGAGGCCGATCCCGAGCGCCTGGGTGAGCTTGCCCGGCCCCGAGCAGAGGTCCTCGGCTCTCAGACGCCCCCGACGGGCGCGCATGAGGTCGAGACCGTCGAGAGGCTCGAGGGCGCGGATCAGCACTGCTGCCCCAACTCCCTCCGCCTCACAGACCGGGTTGAGGAGCGCGTGGATGCCGTAGGAGCGGTACACGTAGGCCCGCCCCGGCGGGCCGAACAGCACCCGCGTGCGAGCGGTCAGGCCTGTGTAGGCATGACAGGCCGGCTCTGACTCGTGATAGGCCTCGGTCTCGACGATGCGGCCCGACGCCTCCCCGTGAGAAAGAACGCAGCCCACCAAGTCCGCCGCGACCTCGAGGACCGGACGGCCATAGAACGCCGTGTCGGTGGGGGCGAGCGCGGCGGAGCCGCTCACGCCCTGCCTGCCAGGTCCTCGAGAAGGTGGCGAGCCACTGCGAGTTGGTCGCGTACCCGCGGCAGCGAGGTACCGCCCGCGCTGACCTTCGACTCGAGCCACGCGTCCTTTCGCAGCAGCGAATAGAACGCCTCGAAGGCGCCCTCGGCGGGGCCGGCGGAGTCATCACGCAGCGCGGGGGCAAGCTCGGCCAGCTCCGCTTCGGTCAGCTCGGACAGCTGCTTGCCCTGCTCGACGGCGGCCCGCACAAGACCGCCCACGAGGCCGTGGGCCGTGCGGAAGGGCACGCCCCGCCTGACCAACAGGTCGGCCACGTCGGTGGCGGCCAGCACCTCGTCGGCGGCGGCGGCGGCGAGACGCCGTCGGTCGAAGGCGATGCTCGCCAGCATCTCGGTCGCGACACTCAGGCACAGCTCCACGGTGTCCACCGCGTCAAAGAGTTGCTCCTTGTCCTCCTGCAGGTCCTTGTTGTAGGTGAGCGGCAGCCCGTGCAGTACCCCGTGCAGGGTGGCCAGGCGGCCGGCGACCCGGGGTGCCTTGGCCCGCAGGAGCTCCGCGGCATCCGGGTTCTTCTTCTGGGGCATCAGGCTCGAGCCCGACGCGAAGCGATCGGCGACCTCGCAGAACCCGAACTCCTCGCTCGACCAGGTCACGATCTCGCCGCCCAGCTGGGACAGGTGGGTTGCGCAGGTGGCGGCCGCAGAGAGGTAATCGAGCACGAAACCGCGGTTGGAGACCGCGTCGATCGAGTTCTCGGCGATCCCGGAAAAGCCGAGCTCCTGGGCCACGAACATGCGGCTGGTGTCGAAGTTGACCCCGGCGAGGGCGCCGGCCCCGAGAGGCAGGTCGTCCGTGGCGTTCATGCAGAAGTTGAACCGCTGCAGGTCTCGGCGGAACTTCCAGAAGTAGGCCATGAGGTGATGGGACAGGTACACGGGCTGGGCACGCTGGAGGTGGGTGTAGCCCGGCATCGGCCAGTCGAGGTGCCCCTCGGCCAGCTCCACGATCGTTCCCATCAGACCGGCGAGGAGGTCCTTCGCCTGCAGGGCGTGGGCGCGCACGAGCATGGCGACGTCGGTGGCCACCTGGTCGTTGCGCGACCGCGCCGTGTGTAGCTTTGCGCCTGCCTCACCCACGATCTCGGTCAGCCGGCGCTCGATGGCCATGTGCACGTCCTCATCGGCCGGCCGGATCTCGAAGCGGTCCTGCTCGACCTCCGAGCGCACCTGCTCGAGTCCGCGCTCGATCGCCTCGAGGTCCTCGGCGGAGATGATCCCCGACCGGGCGAGCATGCGCGCATGGGCCAGCGACTGCTCGAGGTCGTACGGGGCGAGCCGGAAGTCGAACGAGATCGACGAGTTGAGCGCCTGGAAGAGCGGGTCCTGGGGCTCGGAGAAGCGGGACATGGGCCGCCAGTGTACGAGCGCCGGACCCGCGGCCACGTGCCGCCGAGGACCACCTACGATGCCACCGTGCAAGGCCAGCCGCGGGTGCGGCCCTACCAAGCCGGCGACGCCGCCGCGGTGGTGCCGATGCTGTACGACAGCTCGGGCGGAATGTACGACCGCTACGCGGGGTCGCGCAGGCTCGCGGAGCGCACGCTCAGCCGAGCGCTGGAGGGTGGCGAGAGCACGGCCAGCCCCGACGTGATCTGGGTCGCCGAGCTCGACGGCGAGGTGGTCGGCGCCATGGCTGCGATGCGCTTCCGCGAGTGGACGCCCCGCGCTCACGCCTTTCTGCGGACAACCCTCCGGAGCATCCCGCCGTGGCGCTGGCCGGGTGCGCTGTGGGTCTATCGGGCGGGCGGGCGGGCGGGCGCCGAGCCGCCGCCGGCGAGCCTCTACGTGGACTCGCTGGCCACGGTCGAGCGGTTTCGCCGCCGCGGCGTGGCGAGCGCCCTGCTGGACTTCGCAGAGCGCCGCGCGCGCGAGCTGCGACTTGCGGCGGTCGCGCTCGACACGTGGTTCGACAACGAGCCGGCTTGTGCCCTGTATGCCCGCGCGGGCTTTGTAGAGGTGGGACGCTCGCCGGGGCGAGGAGGAATGCCGGGGGGAGTGCTGCTCGTGAAGGACCTTTCATAGGGCCGGGGGCCGACGTGCGGATTGGCGCCTGCGGGGCTCAGAGCGCCTGTGACCTCGGGCGGCTCGCCTCGAGCACCGGGCCCAGCGCGGCGACGACCCGCTCCACCTGGACTTCGGTGAGCTCGGGGAAGAACGGCAGCGCGAGCGAGCGGGCGGCGACCTGCTCGCACACCGGGAACTCGCCCTCGCGGTGGCCGAAGCGCTCCCTGTAGAAGCTCAGCAGGTGGATCGCCGGCAGGTAGGGCTTCGAGTCGATCCCACGTGCGCGGAGCTCCCTGATGGCGCTGTCGCGGTCGACCCCGGGCGGGAGCTGCACCACGTAGACGAACCAGCTGCGGCGGTCGCCGCCCGCGTCCGCACACGGGAGCTCCAGGCCCTCGATCCCCGCCATCGCCTCGCCGTAGAGCGCCGCGATGCGTGCCCGTGCGGCCAGCATCTCGTCGAGCCGCTCGAGCTGGGCCAGCCCCAGCGCGCAGGCAAGGTCGGAGAGACGGTAGTTGAAGCCGAGCCGGTCGTGGTCGAGCCAGCCCATGTCGGGGGCACGCCCCTGATTGCGCTCACTGTCGATCCGCTCCTTGAGTGGCGCGTCCGGGCTGATCACCGCTCCCCCCTCCCCGGTCGAGAGCTGCTTGTTCGGGTAGAAGCCAAACGTGGCGAGGTTGCCGCGAGCGCCGACCGGCTGTCCATCCGCGTGGCGCGCGCCGAGCGCTTCGCAGGCATCCTCCACGAGCCACAGGCCGCGCTCGGTGGCCAGGCGCTCGAACGCGGGCATGTCTGCCGGGTAGCCGAAGATGTGGACGGGGAGGAGCCCGGTCGTGCGCTCGCTCACCGCGGCGGCGGCGGCTTGCGGATCGATGTTCAGCGTACGCGGATCGATGTCGCAGAAGACTGGCCTCGCGCCTTCGTAGAGGAGGCAGTTGGCCGACGCCACGAAGCTGAACGGCGTGGTCACCACCTCGTCCCCCGCGCTCACTCCCGCCGCCCTGATGCAGAGGTGAAGCGCCGCCGTCCCGCTGGCCACGGCGGAGACGTGCGAGACACCGAGGTGCGCAGCCAGCGCGCTCTCGAAAGCGGGCAGCGTCGGGCCGAGCGCGAGCCGGCGAGAGCGTAGGACCTCCAGCACCAGCTCCTCCTCCCGCACGCCCACATGCGGGCGCGCGAGGGGGATCGGGTCGTCCTCCCCGGCGCTCACCCCCGGGGAGCCCCCGCACCCGGCACACGCTCGATCCGGGTGGGGAGCATGCCCGCCTCGAGCGAGTCCACGAGGGCCTCCCAGCTGGCTTCGATGATGTTCTCCGACACGCCGATCGAGCCCCAGGTCTCGTGTCCGTCACTGGCGTCCAGCAGCACCCGGGTGACCGCTCCGGTGCCCTTGCGCTCGTCGAGTATGCGCACCTTGAAGTTCACCAGCTCGATGTCCCTGAGATGCGGGTAGGTCTCCCCGCTCGCGTCGCGCCGGGCCGAGTCGAGCGCGTTCACCGGCCCGTTGCCCTCCGCCGTGCGCACGTAGCGCTCGCCGTCCACCCAGATCTTGATCGTGGCCTCCGTCTCGACCTTTCCGTCCTGGCGCTTCTCGACGATCACGCGCCATGCCTCGAGGCGAAACAGCGGCTCGTAGTGGCCCGTCTCGCGCCGGATCAGGAGATCCAACGTGCCGTCGGCCGCCTCCAGGTGGTAGCCGCGGTGCTCGAGGTCCTTCACCCGTTCGACGACCCGACCCGCGCCCTCCTCGTCCAGATCGGCTCCGGTGTCCTCGGCCCGCGCTCGGATCGTTCCTCGCCCCGACAGCTCGGAGACCAGCAACCGGCGGTCGGCGCCGACCTGCGCGGGATCGAGATGCTCGAACGTGCGCGCGTCGCGGTTGACGCCCGCCACGTGCATGCCGCCCTTGTGGGCGAAGGCGTTGGCGCCCACGTAGGGCTGGTTGGCGTCGGGGGTCACGTTGCACAGCTCGTCCACGAGATGCGAAGTCTCGGTCAGCCGCGCGAGCAGCTCTCCGGGCACGCAGTCAAAGCCCAGCTTGAGCTGGAGGTCGGGCAGGACGGTGACGAGGTTCGCGTTGCCGCAGCGCTCGCCGTAGCCGTTCATCGTGCCCTGCACCAGGCGGGCCCCCTGCTCGACCGCCGCCAGCGAGTTGGCCACGCCACAGCCCGCGTCGTCGTGGGCGTGGATGCCCACCCCCACCGTCTCCCCGAGCTCTGTGACCACGTGTGCGGTGGCCTGCGCCACCCGCGTCGGCAGGGTCGCCCCGTTGGTGTCGCACAGCGTCACGTTCTCCGCCCCGGCCTCGGCGGCGGCGCGCAGGCACGCCAGGGCGTAGCCGGCATCGTCGGCGTAGGCGTCGAAGAAGTGCTCGGCGTCGTAGATCACGCGCTTGCCGCTCGCCCGCAGGAAGGCCACGGACTCGGCGATCATCCGCAGGTTCTCCTCGGGGTCCACGCGGGTGACCTTCTCGAGGTGCAGCGACCACGTCTTGCCGACGAGCGTGCAAACAGGCGCGAAGCAGTCCGCCAGCGCCATCATCGCCTGGTCATACGGGGCGGCGGCGCCCTTTCGGCGCGTCATCCCGAACGCTGCGATCTGTGCGTGCTCGAAGGTCTCGTTCGCGAGCACGTCGAACAGCGCCTGCTCCTTGGGGTTCGAGCTCGGAAAGCCCGCCTCGATCATGTGGATGCCCAGGCCGTCGAGGGCGTGAGCGACGCGGACCTTCTCGTCGACGGAGAGCGACATGCCCTCTCCCTGCATGCCGTCCCTGAGGGTCGTGTCGTATAGGAGGACCTGCTCGGCCATGATGGGAAACGCCTCGCCGGCCCTCAGGCCTTGGTCGGGAGCGGCACGAGATCGAGCCACTTGACATAGCGCTCCGCGCGCCCGTGCAGGGCGTCGTCGTAGACGGCGCCTATCTCGCGCGTGACCTCGCCGGGGGCGCCGATGCCGATGTCGTCGATCTCCCGCACGGGCGTCAGCTCAGCCGCCGTACCGACGAGAAACACCTCATCCGCCAGGACCATCTCCGCCCGAGCGATGTCCCGCTCGATGACCGTGTGCCCGAGGTCCCGCGCGATCTCCATGATCGACGCGCGGCTGATCCCGTTCAGGATGCTGGCTGTCTGCGGCGGCGTGACCACCATGCCGTCCTTGACCATGAACAGGTTCTCGCCGGTGCCCTCGCAGACGTGGCCCTTGTCGTCGAGCAGGATCGCCTCCTCGTAACCGCCGCGCTTGGACTCGATCTTCGCCAGCACGGAGTTGAGGTACTGGCCGCTTGCCTTCGCGTGCGGGATCAGGGATTCGGAGGTGATGCGCCGCCAGGGCGAGACCTTCGCACGGACACCGTTGCGCTTGCCCTCCTCGCCGAGGTATGCGCCCCACTCCCACACCGCGATCATCGCCTCGACCGGGTTGTCCTCGGGGTCGAGCCCCATCGGGCCGTGCCCGCGGTAGACGAGCGGGCGGATATAGCAGCTGCGCAAGCCGTTGCGCCCGATCAGCTCGTGGGTGGCGGCCCGCAGCTGCTGCTTGGAGAACGGCATCTCCATATAGAAGAGCTTGGCCGAGGCCTCGAGGCGGTCCAGGTGGTCGTCGTGGCGGAAGATCGCCGGGCCGCGATCGGTCTCATAGGCACGTATGCCCTCGAACACGCCGGTGCCGTAGTGCAGGGCGTGCGTGAGCACGTGCACCTTCGCGTCCTCCCAGGCGACGAACTCGCCGTTCATCCAGATGAGGTCCGCGGTGCTCACGTGGCGCCCCCTTTCAGAGGTTGGCGAGGACGGCCCTCGTGGCGTCCTCCGTGGTGGCCTCGCCGCCGAGGTCCGAGGTCCGAAGGCCCTCCTCGAGTGCGCGGTCCACCGCCGATTCTACGCCAGCCGCGGCATCCTCCATGCCAAGCCCGTGCCGCAGCATCAGCGCCACCGAGCCGAACATGGCCAAGGGGTTGGCCATTCCGGTGCCGGCGATGTCGGGCGCCGAGCCGTGCACCGGCTCGAACAGGCCGGGGCCCTCGCCGCCGATCGAGGCGCTCGGCAGCATGCCCAGCGAGCCGGTGAGCATCGCGGCCTCGTCGCTGAGGATGTCGCCGAAGAGGTTCTCGGTCACGATCACGTCGAAGTCCGCCGGCCTCGACACGAGCTGCATCGCAGCGTTGTCCACCAGCAGGTGCTCGAGCGGAACCGCGGGGAACTCCTCAGCGTGCACGCGAGTGACCGTCTCGCGCCACAGCCGCGAGGTCTCGAGCACGTTGGCCTTGTCCACGCTCGTGACCTTCGTGCGCGCGGAGCGAAACGCCACCCGCGCGATCCGCTCGACCTCGCTGACGCTATAGGCGCAGTCGTCGTGGGCGGTGTCTCCATCGCGGCCCGAATCGCCGAAGTAGATGCCGCCGGTGAGCTCGCGCACCACGAGCAGATTGGTCCCCTCGATCCGGTCACGCTTCAGCGGGCTCGCGTCGAGCAGTGCCGGGGAGGGGCGCACCGGGCGCAGGTTCGCGAACAGGCCGAGGCCCTTGCGCAGGCCGAGCAAGCCCTGTTCCGGCCGCGGCGCAGCGGGGTCGGCGGCGACGGCCGCATCCCACCTGGGCCCTCCCACGGCGGCGAGCAGAACCGAGTCGGAGGCGCGGCACGCCGCGAGTACCGCATCGGTCAAGGCCGTCCCGTGGGCGTCGATCGAGGCGCCGCCGACGGCGTGTTCGTGGTAGTCGAAGCTGCCGAGCGCCGCGAGGAGCTCGCGGGCCGCGGACATGATCTCCGGCCCGATTCCGTCGCCGGGGAGGATCGCTATCCGTGACAAGGCAGCGCTCCCACCTGGTCCACTAGCCGGGCCGGCACGCGGCGATGTTCAGCCTCACGTAGTCGAGCTCGAGCGGCTGCGGACAGCGCCGCGCGACCGCGCGGACGAACTCGTCACGAAGGCCCGCCGGCAGTCGGTCCACGTGGTGGCCCAGGCACACGGTGCGGAGGTAGTCCTCGGTGAGCTCGGGGACCGTCGGGCTCGGCTCGAGCCAGGCCTCCACCTCCTCGAAGCCCGCGCCCTCGAGCCTTGCCACGGTCTCGGCGGGAGCCGCGAAGTTCCACGGTCCGCTCCAGCCGGCCAGGTGGGCTGCGAACGGGCTCTCCCCACCCACCTCACGTACGACCGCGTGGAAGCGCTCGACGTTGCCCTGTCCCCCACACTGGGCCACCAGCCGGCCACCGGGCGAGAGCGCGGCGTGAAGGCGCGCGAAGAGCCGGGGGTGGTCGGGGATCCAGTGAAAGACGGCGTTGGAGAAGACGGCGGCGACCGGTTCCCCGAGCTCGAGCTCGGCCAGGTCTGCCTGGATTACCGTGGCCCGCTCGGCGGGCAGCGCATCCCGCGCGAGCTCGACCATGGATGGCGCGCTGTCCACGGCCACGACCCGCCCGTGTGGCAGCCGGTCGAGCAGCATCCGGGTCACGCGTCCGGAGCCACAGCCCGCGTCAAGGACCGTCTCGTCCCCGCGCGGGGCGAGGCGGTCGAGCAAGGGGCCGGCCCACTCGACCTGGGTAGCCGAGACCCGATCGTAGGTCGCGGCGTCCCAGTCTCGGGCAGACGTGGGCACGCTCACCCGCCCGTGGTCACGGGACCGGGTCGCTCCCGCTCGCGCTCGTAGGCCTCGATCGCATCCACCGACTGGAGCGTCACGCCGATGTCATCCAGCCCGTGCAGAAGCCGGCGCTTGATCTCCCGGTCGATGTCGAATGAGGCGCTGGAGCCACCATAGGCCACTGTCTGCGCCTCCAGATCGATGTGGGCCCGGCCCGCGGCCATCACGCCGCGCACCTCTTCCTCGGTAAGCACCACCGGCAGTAGCCCGATCTTCGTACAGTTCGAGAAGAAGATGTCCCCGAAGCTCGGTGCGACGATCGCCCGGAAGCCGTAGTCCTCGAGCGCCCACGGAGCGTGCTCACGCGAGGACCCGCAGCCGAAGTTGCGCCCGGCCGCGAGGATCGGCGCGACCGGCAGATGCCAGTCCGGGTCCTTCGCCCAGTCAAAGAAGAGGAACTCGCCGAAGCCGGTCCGCTCCACGCGCTTGAGGAACTGCTTCGGGATGATCTGGTCGGTGTCCACGTAGCCGCGCTCGAGGACGGACACGTTGCCCTCGATCACGGTCACCGGCCGCATCAGCTCCACTCCCTGATGTCGACGAAGCGGCCCTCCACCGCCGCAGCGGCGGCCATCCGGGGGCTCACGAGGTGCGTGCGGCCGCCGCGGCCCTGGCGGCCCTCGAAGTTGCGGTTGGAGGTGGACGCACAGCGCTCGCCCGGGGCGAGCGTGTCCGGGTTCATCCCGAGGCACATCGAGCAGCCCGCCGAGCGCCAGTCGAAGCCGGCTTCCCGGAACACCTGATCGAGGCCCTCGCGCTCGGCCTGCGCCGCGACCTGCTGGGAGCCCGGCACCACCATGGCATCCACCGTGGCCGCCACGCGCCTGCCCCTGACCACCTCGGCGGCCTCGCGAAGGTCGCCTATGCGGGAGTTGGTGCAGGAGCCGATGAAGACCCGGTCGAGGTGGATGTCCTGCACGGGCGTCCCGGGCTCGAGGGCCATGTACACGAGCGCGCGCTCGTCGCCCTCGCTTGCCGGGTCGGGCACGGCCGAGGTCACGTCGGTGACCATGCTCGGGGTCGTGCCCCAGGTCACCTGGGGCGAGATGCCCGACGCGTCGATCACCACCTCCGCGTCGAAGCGGGCGCCATCCTCCGTTCGGAGCGTGCGCCACTGCTCCAGCGGCAACGGGTCCGGTGCGGCCTCGCGTCCCTCCGCCCACGCGAAGGTCGTGTCATCCGGCGCGATCATCCCCGCGTGACCGCCACCCTCAATCGCCATGTTGCACACCGCCGTGCGGCCCTCCATCGAGAGCGCCTCGATCGGCGGACCGGCGTACTCGATCACGTGCCCGACGCCGCCCTCGACGCCGATGCGGCCGATCGTGCCGAGGATCAGGTCCTTCGCACTCACCCCGTAGCCGAGCGCCCCCTCGTACCGGATGCGCATCGACCTCGGCTTGCGCTGCTGGAGGGTCTGGGTGGCCAGCACGTGCTCGACCTCGCTGGTGCCGATGCCGAAGGCGAGCGCACCGAAGGCGCCGTGGGTGGAGGTGTGCGAATCGCCGCAGACGATCGTCATGCCGGGCTGGGTGACGCCGAGCTCCGGGCCGATCACGTGCACGATGCCCTGCCGGTCCGAGCCGATCGAGTGAACCGGCACGCCGAACTCGGCGCAGTTTCGCTCGAGCGTCTCGACCTG
>JBPCJI010000065.1:0-5311 GCA_051005475.1 Thermoleophilaceae bacterium | reverse complement strand
CCCTCGACCTGTCCGGCGATGTGAGCGTGGACGCCATCGGGCTTCTCCGGGCCGAGCTGCTCGTCCCCCTTGTCGTACTGCTCGAGCGTCGCTCCCGGCACCTCGTAAATGCGGCAGATCATCGTCTCTCCCTCGTAGCTGTCCCGCGCAGCCTAGAGCCACCCGAGCCCGGGAAGTCTCATTGCCCGCAGCTTCCGGGCAGAAGCGCACGCTTGGAGCCCGGCGTCCGCGCCGCGGCGTAACTTGCAACCGTGATCGCCAAGGTCGAGCCGCTGACCCCCGCGCGCTCGTTGCGCGGGCCGTTTGACTACCTGCTGGGCGCCGCGCTCGGCGAGGTCGGGGTCGGCAGCATGCTCTTGGTGCCCTTCGGCGGCCGGCGTCTGCTGGGGGTCGTGGTCGAGGTGGCCGAGGAGAGTGAGGTCGCGCCCGAGCGGCTCGTGGAGCCGCTCTCCGCACTCGAGGCCGACGTGCCGGCCGAGCTCGTGCGCCTCGGCCTGTGGGTTGCCAGGGAGTACGTGTCCACGCCGGCGCGGGGGCTGGCGCTGGTCCTTCCCCCCGGGACCGGGACCGGAGCCGGCCGGGGCCTGAGCGCCCGCCGCTCGCTTGCGGCCGCGCTCACCGCTGCCGGCCACGCCGCCCTCGAGGGCTCGGCGCGCCTGGGCGCCCGCCAGCGGGCAGCGCTCGAGGCGCTGCGCGGCGGTCCCGTTCGCGTGAGCGTGCTCGCGCGCGAGACCGGCTGCGACCACGCCGGGGTGCGCCGACTGGAGCGCCGCGGGCTGGTGAGGCTCGAGCAGGCGATCGAGGCTGGGCGCCGTCCGGAGATCCACAGCGTGGGCGCGCGGGCGAACGTCGGCGCACTGACGGCAGAGCAGGAGGAGGCACTCACCGAGGTCGTCGCGAGGATGGACGCCCCGACCGGTGTGCGGCGGGACCTGCTGCTCCACGGGGTGACCGGCAGCGGCAAGACCGAGGTCTACCTTCGCGCCGTGGCGGCGGCGCTCGAGCGGGGCCGCTCGGCGATCGTGCTCGTCCCCGAGATCGCGCTCACGCCTCAGACCGCCGGGCGGTTCGTCGAGCGCTTCGGGCACACCGTGGCGATCCTGCACTCGCGCCTCACCGCCCGTGAGCGCTACGACGAATGGGCGCGCCTGCGCGCAGGCGAGGCACGCGTCTGCGTCGGACCGCGCTCCGCGGTCTTCGCCCCGCTCGAGGGCCTCGGGCTGATCGTGGTGGACGAGGAGCACGACGCCTCCTACAAGCAGGAGGGCGACCCGCGCTACGACGCGCGCCGGGTGGCCGAGCGGCGCGCGTCGGAGTGCGGTGCCGTGCTGCTGGCGGGCACCGCCACCCCCCGCCCCGAGAGTGCGCTGCGCCTCGAGCGCCTTCGCCTGCGCCGGCGCGTGGATGGCCGCCCCCTCCCGCCGGTGGAGCTGGTCGGCATGGCCGGCGTCGGGGGGCCGCTGCACGAGCGCACGCGCGATGCCCTCGACGATGTGCGCCGCCTCGGCGGCAAGGCGATCGTGCTGCTGAACCGCCGCGGCTGGTCGAACTTCCTCGCCTGCGGGGTCTGCGCCCGCGTGTGGGGCTGCCCGAGCTGCGACGTGTCACTCGTCCTGCACCGGGGTGCCGGGCGGCTCTCCTGCCACCACTGTGGCCACCGGGAGCGCGTGCCCGGAGCATGCCCGGACTGCGGGTCGGCTTCGCTCGCCAGGCACGGGATCGGAACGGAGCAGCTCGGCGCCGAGCTGGAGGCGCTGGTCAGCCCGCTGCCGGTGTTCCGGCTCGACGCCGACACCGCCGCCGGGGCGGGCGTGGCGGCGACGCTCGAGCGTTTCGACTCCGCCGCGGGCGGCGTGCTCGTGGGAACGCAGATGGTGGCCAAGGGCCACGACTTCCCCGAGGTCACACTCGGCGTGGTGCTCGACGCTGACGCGACGCTGCGGTTCCCGGACTTTCGCGCGGAGGAGCGCACGTTCGCGCTCGTGGCCCAGCTGGCCGGCCGCAGCGGCCGCGGCGGGCGCGGCGGGCGGGTGGTGGTGCAGGCGCTCGACCCATCCGCGCGTGCGCTCCGGCACGCCGCGGCGCATGAAGCGGACGGGTTTCTCGAGGGCGAGCTGGCCCGCCGGGAGGCGCTTGCCTATCCGCCCTTCGGTCACCTCATCCGAGTCGTCTGCTCCTCGCGCGAGGCGGGCCCCGAGTCCCTCGCGGCGGAGGCGGTTCGCGAGCGGATCGACGCAGCCGATGCCACCGTGCTCGGCCCAGCTCCCCTCTTTCGCCTCAAGGGCCGTGAGCGCGCCCAGCTCGTGGTGAAGGGCTGTGACCGGTCGGGCGCCATCGCCGCCGTGCGGCGCGCGGGAGAGTCGGTGGCGGCCGAGCGCGCGCACCGGGGCGCGAGCTACGCGGTTGATGTGGACCCCCAGTAGGCGGGCGTCTAAACTCGGTGCGGATGCCCGACGAGCCCGAACGCGAGCCGCGGCCCAGCGCTGTGGAGGAGGCCGGTGAGCCCGTACCGGCTCCCGACCCCGAGCTCGAGGCGCGCCGCGTTGCCGCGCTGTCCTTCATCCGCCGGCTGGGGGACCCCGTGCTGAGGAGTCGCGCCACGCAGGTCGACCGCTTCGATGACTCGCTCAAGGGCCAGGTCGCGCGCATGGCCGGGCTGATGCACGATGCCCTCGGGCTCGGGCTGGCCGCGCCCCAGTTGGGGATCTCCCAACGGCTGCTCGTCTACCGCGTGGGTCTCGAAGCGCCGGTGGTCGTGCTGGCCAACCCCGAGGTCGAGTGGTCGAGCGGGGAGGAGGAGACGATGGAGGAGGGCTGCCTCTCCCTGCCGGGGGTGACCGTCGACGTGGATCGAGCGGTCCACGTCCGCGTCCGGGCGCTCGACGAACAGGGCGAGGAGCGCCGCGTGGAGGCCTCCGGCCTCGAGGCGCGCGTGATCCTCCACGAGATGGACCACCTGGAAGGCGTACTGATCCTCGATCGGACCAGCCGCGAGCAGCGGCGCGACGCGATGCGGGCGCTGCGCGAAGCCGAGCGAGAGCGCTCAGAGCAGGCTGCCTAGCCTGCGGAGCGCCGGCGTGGCCGTACTTCAGGTGCGCCGGGCGCTCGCCGTCCGCCCGTCTAGGCTGGACCGACCGTGCGCACCGTCTACCTCGGGACCACCGACTTCGCGGCCTCCGTGCTCGCGCGTCTGGCGGACAGCGACCACCCCCCAGCCCTGGTGGTCAGCCGGCCCGACCGGCCCAGGGGTCGCGGGCGCAGGCTGGCTTCACCGCCCGTGGCGGTGGCCGCGCGGGAGCTCGGCATGGAGTTGCTCCAACCCGAGAGCGTCAACTCTGCCGGGGCCCGCGAGCGGATCGGGCGGGCGCGACCGGAGGCGGTGTGCATCTGCGCCTTCGGCGCGCTGATAGGCGAGCCATTGCTCTCCACCCACGAGATGCTGAACGTGCACCCCTCGCTGTTGCCCCGCTGGCGCGGCGCGGCCCCGATCGAGCGGGCGATCGAGGCGGGAGACGCCGAGACCGGCGTATCGATCATGCGCCCCACCGCCGAGCTCGACGAGGGCCCCGTGTACCTCCAGTGCCACGAGCCGATCGAGTCCGAAGACGACTTTGGCTCGCTCGCCGGGCGGTTGGCGGCCCTCAGCGGAGAGCTGCTGGTGGCGGCGCTTGACACCCGCCGGCAGCCCCAGCCGCAGGCCGACGAGGGGGCGACCTACGCTGCCAAGGTGGAGCGCGGCGAACGGCGCCTCGACCCGACCGCTCCGGCCGAGCGGCTGGCCCGCAAGATCCGGGCGCTCAACCCGCACATCGGCACCTTCCTCGACCTGGACGGGGAGCGACTGGGCGTAAGGCGCGCTCAGGTCGCCCCCGAGCCCCCCGGCGGGGCTCCGGGAGAGCTGGCGTCGGAGGATGGGCGGGTGCTGCTGTCGACGGGTGAGGGTGCGCTCGTGCTGCTCGAGGTTCAACCTGCAGGCAAGCGTGCGATGGACGCTGCGGACTGGCTGCGGGGCCGTCAGAATCGCATCCGTGGCTGACAAGGACGTGAACCTCGGGCCCCAGTGCCCCGGATGTGGCGAGCCCTGGCTGCGCGGCACGAACCTCGCCGGGCGCTACCGCTGTGTCTACTGCCTACGGCGCTACGAGCTGCGCTCGGAGTGCCCCAACTGCGGCGCACACTCGACGATCGCGCGCATGAGTGACACCGCGAACGTGATCTGCCGGGCGTGCAAGGCCTCCATGCTCCGCCCGATCTGAGCCGCTGGGGAAACGTCCGGCCCGGCGTGTCGCGGCCACTGCACGGAATTGTGCCGCGGCGGTCCGCACCGCAACCCCCGCGCTAGCTTCTCGTTTGAGACTCGATGGTCACGCCTCGTCGCCTCCGCCTCGCCGCCGGGACAGCCGTCCTGGCGGCTGCCGCCTTCAGCGGGCCGGCGCACGCGGAACAGGTGGTGGTGGTCGATCACGACCGCGCCCTGCGAGTGGAGGATCCGTTCGTGCCCTCGCGCGCGGCAACCGACCTTGGCCCTGCTCCCGGCAACCGATCGATTCGGGCGTATCCATCGGCCAACGGCCCTCGCGCGGTCGCCCGTGTCCTGCAGCGGGCCGGCCGGACCCATGCGATCAGCGGCTCCGAGCTCGCCGGCTACCGGCGGACCTACCGGCGGGCCCGATCGACGTGGCGCCGGCTGTCGGGAGCGCGCAGGGGCGAGCTCGGCTATGTCCTCCAATCGCTGGAGCGCTTAGCGCTGGCCCGGCGACTGACCGCGTCGCGCATGCGCGTCATGTTCCTCCAGCTCCGCCGCAACAGGGATTACTGGGCCTCCAAGCCGTTCCCGGCCGCGGGCGATCGGGTGTCCTTCCGGGGGTCAGAGCTCCTGTTCCAGTACTTCCCGGGACGCGGGCTCCAGATCCACCCGCTGGCGAACTTCAAGAAGGCCAACCTCCTCCACGGCGCGTGCGGGCGACCCGGCAACGGCAAACCGGTCTGCGGTGCCCAACCACCGGGACCGAGGCAGGGCTCACCCTGCCGGCCCGCACGCCTGCGCCGGCTCCTCGACGAGCTGTCGAGCCTCGCCGTCCAACGCGGCCGGGGCTTCGTGGCCTGGGAGTACATGTTCGACTTTGGCGGGGGCTCACCCCCGTGGATGAGCGGCATGGCACAGGCCACGGCCATATCGGCACTGGGCAGGGGGGCCCAGTTGCTGGGCCGGCCCGACTACGGCACGACGGCCCAGGCCGCGCTGGGGGCCTTCGAGGTTCGCCCGCCGGTCGGGGTGAGGGCGAGGGGCCCGCTCGGCGGAGTGCACTAC
>JBPCJI010000064.1:0-8891 GCA_051005475.1 Thermoleophilaceae bacterium | reverse complement strand
AAGAAACAGCCGCCAACCGGAGGCGGCACCGAAAGGAACATATGAAGCCAGAAGTCAGCCGGGTCTCCGTCGAGATCGGTGGTACCGAGATCACGTTCGAGACCGGCAAGCTCGCCAAGCAGGCGAGCGGATCCGTGGTCGTGCAGTCGGAGGACACGATGGTGCTCTCCACCGCCACGGCCGGAAACCTGAGGGATGTCGACTTTCTCCCCCTGACCGTCGACGTGGAGGAGCGCATGTACGCCGCGGGCCAGATCCCCGGCAGCTTCTTCAAGCGCGAGGGCCGGTCGGGCGAGAAGGGCACCCTGACCGCCCGCATGATCGACCGCCCGCTGCGCCCGCTCTTCCCCAAGGGCTGGCGACGCGAGACGCAGCTTGTGTCGATCCCGATGTCGATCGACCACGTGGTCCCCTACGACATCCTCGCGATGAACGGGGCCAGCGCCGCGCTGATGGTTTCCGACATCCCGCTCCCCTTCCCGGTCGGCGCGGTGCGCATCGCCCAGGACGAGGAGGGCAGCTTCGTCGTGAACCCCGAGGAGGAGTGGCTGCTGGAGAGCCCGCTCGACCTCGTGGTCTCCGGCTCCGAGGACGCGATCCTGATGGTGGAGGCCGGAGCAAAGGAGATCTCGGAGGCCGAGATCCTCGACGCGCTGGACATCGCCCACGGTGAGATCAAGAAGCTGTGCGCCGCCCAGCGCGAGCTCGCCGAGAAGGCCGGCAAGCCGAAGCTGGAGGTCGAGGTCCCGCAGATAGACGAGGGCCTGGTCTCCGAGCTCACCTCGCAGTTCGGGTCGAAGCTGCAGGAGGCCACCCAGGTGGTCGACAAGCTCGAGCGCCAGGACGCCACGAAGGCCGTGGAGGAAGAGGCGATCGCGACCCTCGCGGGCGACAGCGAGGCGGAGGGCTACAAGGACAAGCGCCAGGCAGCGCAGCTGGCCTTTGACCGGCTCGAGAAGGAGACGATCCGCCGGCGCATCGCGATCGACAAGAAGCGGCCCGATGGCCGCGCCGCGGATGAGATCCGCGACATCTGGATCGAGGTTGGCGTGGCCCCGCGCACGCACGGCTCCGCCGTGTTCACGCGCGGCCAGACACAGGCGTTCTCGGTGGCTGCCCTCGGCACCACCCGGGACGAGATGCGCCTCGACACGCTCGGCCTCGAGAAGACCAAGCGCTACTTCCACCACTACAACTTCCCGCCGTTCTCGGTGGGTGAGGCCGGCTTCATGCGGGGGCCCAAGCGCCGCGACATCGGTCACGGCGCGCTCGCAGAGCGCGCGCTCGTGCCGGTCGTGCCGGACCCGGAGGAGTTCCCCTACACGATCCGGGTTGTGTCGGACATCCTCGAGTCCAACGGCTCGTCCTCGATGGCCTCGGTGTGCGGCAGCTCGCTGGCCCTGATGGACGCGGGAGTGGCGATCACGCGCCCGGTGGCCGGCATCGCGATGGGCCTGATCAAGGAGGGCCAGGACTACATCGTGCTCTCCGACATCGCGGGCGTGGAGGACCACCTGGGTGACATGGACTTCAAGGTCGCCGGCACCTCGGAGGGCATCACCGCCCTCCAGATGGACATCAAGATCACAGGCGTCACCTTCGACATCCTGCGGGACGCGCTCTCGCAGGCCAAGTCGGGGCGCACCCACATCCTCGACAAGATGGCCGAGGCGATCGACGGCCCGCGCGAGGAGCTGTCCAGGTACGCGCCGCGGATCAGCCAGATCCAGATCGACACCGAGAAGATCGGCATGATCATCGGCAAGGGAGGCGAGACCATTCGCGCGCTCTCCGACGAGTTCGAGGCCCAGATCGACATCGACGACGACGGCATCATCCGCGTGTTCGCCCAGAGCGGCGACCAGGGAGACGGGCTGATCGAGCGCATCCGGTCGATGACCAAGGAGGTCGAGGTCGGCGACGAGTTCAAGGGCAAGGTCGTGAAGACCACGACCTTCGGCGCGTTCGTGGAGCTCTCCAAGGGCAACGACGGCCTGTTGCACATCTCCAACGTCAAGCCAGGCGAGCGGGTGGACAGCGTGGAGGATGTGCTCAACCGCGGCGACGAGATCAACGTGCGGGTGGTCGAGGTCGACCGCGAGCGCGGCCGCGTGGGACTGCGCCTGGCGGAGGACCCGGACATCGCGGGCAAGACCTCAGAGGAGCTTGCCGGCGTGGGCACGGGGGACAAGGGCCCCCGCGGCGGAGGCGATGGCGGCGAGCGCCGGCCGCGGCGCGACGGCGGGCGAGGTGGGGATCGCGGCCGTAGGGAACGCCGGTAGAGACAAACGGCGACGCTCGAGGGGACGCTCGGATGAGTGACCGCGCCCAGGTCACCACGCTGCCTTCGGGCGTCCGCGTGGTGACCGAGCACGTGCCCGGCGTGCGCTCCGTGGCGCTCGGCTTCTGGGTGCGCACGGGCAGCCGCAACGAGACCCCGGCGCAGGCCGGCCTGTCTCATTTCCTCGAGCACCTGCTGTTCAAGGGCACGGACCGGTTCAGCTCGCTCGAGATCGACGAGACCTTCGACGCGATGGGGGCGGAGGTGAACGCCGGAACGAGCAAGGAGACGACGTCGGTCTACTCGCGCTTCCTGGACCACCACCTCGACCAGGCGTTCGACGTGCTCGCCGACATGGTGCTCCGGCCCTCCTACCCGGACATCGACTCCGAGCGCCAGGTGGTGATCGAGGAGATCGCCATGTACGAGGACGAGCCACAGGACAAGGTGCACGACGTCCTTGCCACGGCCATCTTCGGCGACCATCCGCTCGGCCTCCCGATCATCGGCCGGGCGGAGGTGGTGTCCTCGGTGACCGTGCCGGACATCGCCGCCTACCACGCCCTGCGCTACGCCCCGGACAATCTCGTCGTGGCGGCGGCCGGCAGCGTCGAGCACGACCGCATCGCGTCACTGGTGGCGACGGCGCTCGAGGGGGTCGTGGCGGGCAGCCCGGCGGAGGGTCCCGAGCCGGCGCCGGATGAGGTGGCCCCGCGGCTCTGCTTCCACGAGAAGGAAACCGAGCAGTATCACCTCTGCCTCGGCGCGCCGGGCCTGCCGCGCGGCGATGAGCGCCGTTTCGCCCTGCGCGTCCTGGACACGATCCTCGGCGGCTCGACCTCCTCGCGGCTGTTCCAGGAGGTGCGCGAGAAGCGCGGCCTGGCGTACTCGGTCTACTCGTATGCGAGCCACTACGTCGACTCGGGACAGGTCGGCCTCTACGTCGGCACCCGTCCCGAGAACGTGTCCGAGGCCATGGGGGTGATCGGCGGCGAGCTGCGGGCCATCGCCGAGGAGGGCGTCACGGCGGAGGAGCTCGACCGCGCCCGGGAAAACGTGAAGGGCAGGACTACGCTGTCGATGGAGTCCACCTCGGCCCGGATGAACCGGCTCGGGAGCTCTCTGCTGATGGGGGTGCCGCTGATGACCCTCGATGAGATCCTCGCGGCCGTCGATGCCGTGACGATCGAGGACGTGCACGCCCTCACCGCCGAGCTCTTTGACCCCGCGCGGATGTCGGCGGCGGGGGTCGGCGCGAGCGCCACTGCGTTCCGTGAGGCGCTCGAGCCGGTGAACCCGCGGCTCCTGGCCGCCGCATGATCCGGGTCGGCGTCTCCGGCGCCGCCGGGCGGATGGGGGAGACCGTCTGCAAGGCGGTCGAAGGCGCCGAGGACATGGAGCTCACCGCCCGGGCGGACCCCGCGCTGGACACCGCGCTGGCCGACGTCCTCGACCGGGTGGAGGTGGTCGTGGACTTCTCGCGGCCGGACACCGCGCTGGAAAACGCCCGCGCGTGCCTCGAGGCGGGCGTTCACTGCGTGATGGGCACCACCGGCCCGGACTTCTCAGAGCTCCAGGGCGTGGGCCGCGCCAACCTTTTCGTGGCGCCCAACTTCGCCGTCGGCGCGGTCCTGATGATGGAGGCCGCCAAGCTCGCGGCGCCGCACATGCCGGAGTGCGAGATCATCGAGCTCCACCACGACGGCAAGCTCGACGCTCCATCGGGAACCGCCGCCCGGACGGCGCTGCTGGTCGAGGAGGCGGGCGGCAACGTGCACGACCCGATCCACTCCGTGCGGCTGCCGGGGCTCGTGGCCCACCAGGAGGTCATCTTCGGAGGGACCGGCCAGACGCTTTCGATCCGCCACGACTCAACGGCGCGCGAGTCCTTCATGCCCGGCGTGCTGCTGGCGGTGCGCCGCGTCGGCGGGCTGGAGAGCTCTCCGGTGGTCGGGCTCGAGCACCTCCTCCTCGGCTGATCCGCCGGACGGCGCCGCGTCAGAGGTCTACGCGACGCGGGCGTCGGTGTTTCGCAGCGCGCGCGGGACCACGAACCGGATGCCCGACCGCTCGGTGTCGATCGAGCAGGTCTTGTTGTCAATCAGCCCGACCCGCTTGGCGTGGGGCACGATCGCCACCTGGTTGAGATAGCTGTCGTGGCCGCGCTTGCGGGTCACGAGCCACAGGTAGCCCGACTCGCGCAGGCGCGCGCGGTAGCGCACGAGCGCCTCCTGGGCCTCCTCCAGCGACTCGACCATCACCACGGCCCCGTCGAGCATCCCGGCGCGCACGAGCCCCCGTCCGGCCGCGTCCTTGACCTCTCCGCGCAGGCCGGTGCCCACGTCTCCGGTGACCTCGATCCGCTCGTCGGGCTTTATGCCCAGCTTGTCGACGGCGCTGCGGTGGCTGTAGTCCCTGTCGGTCACGGTTGCGCGTTCAATTGTGCCATTTACCGGCGGTCTGCTGGGAGCGCTGCAACACGGCTGGCACCGAGCACTCGGGCGCTGCCCGCAATAATGTGCTCCCAGGCGACGAAGAGGAGACGGTGATGGGCTTCATGGACAAGGCCAAGCAGATGGCCGAGCAGGCACAGCAGAAGATAGAGGACGCTCAGAAGCAGTTCAACGAGGGCCAGGCGAAGAAGGGCGCCCCGGCGGAGGGCGCGGGCGTGCGATACGACGAGCACGGCCGGCCGGTGCCCGGCGACGCCGCGCAGGCGCCCTCGGCGGCAGACCCTGCCGTGGCACAGGGCGTGGCCCATCCCCAGCCGCCCGAGGACACGGCCACACCGCCGGCCGGCGACCCGCTCACCGAGGAGCAGCCCCCGCCGGCTCCTCCCGCCGGCACCAACACGAACCCGGACCCGTTCAAGCCGATCGAGTAGCCGTGCGGTTCGGCCGCAGCATCACTGCGATGTTCACCCCGTGCGACGCGGACGGGGCGCTGGCGGAGGACGCCTCGGCGCAGCTCATGCGCCGACTGCTGGAGAGCGGCTCGGACGGGCTGGTCCTCGGCGGCACGACCGGCGAGGGCCCCACCCTGAGCGACGAGGAGAAGCTGGCCCTGTGGGAGATCGGGGTGGCCGAGAGCGGGGCGGCGCCCGTGATCGCGGGCACGGGCTCCAACGACACCCGGCACACGGTGGCACTCACCGCGCGGGCGGCCGAGGTGGGCGTGGACGCCGCGCTGGTGGTCACGCCGTACTACAACAGGCCCAACCGGCGCGGGGTGCTCGAGCACTTCCGCGCCGCCGCGGGTGCTTCAGAGCTGCCGATCGTCCTCTACAACATCCCGTCCCGAACGGGTGTCGACATGTCGAACGACCTGTTGCGCGAGCTGGCGGAGATCCCGGGCGTGGCGGCGGTCAAGCAGGCGCGGGCCGAGGGCTGCGCGCCGGTCGAGGGGCTGGACCTGCTGGCGGGCAACGACGACATGCTGGCGGACGTGCTCGACATGGGAGGGACCGGGGGGATCCTGGTGGCCTCCCACCTCGTGGGCCGGGAGATGCGGCGCATGATCGACGAGCCGGAGAGCCGCGAGCAGATCGACGCGTCACTGACACCACTCTTCGACGTGCTCGGCGTGACCACCAACCCGATCCCGATCAAGGCCGCGCTGGCCATGGTGGGTCACGAGGTCGGTAGCCTGCGCCTGCCCATGGTCGACGCCTCCGAGCACGAACGCGCCGAGATCCGCTCGGTGCTCGAGTCGCACGGGCTGCTGGAGAGGGTCTAGCGGCTTGAGCGGAACCCTGCGCGTCCTGCCGCTCGGCGGGCTGGGCGAGATCGGCAAGAACATGATGGTGCTCGAGTACGGGGGCCGCATCGTGGTCGTCGACACGGGGCTGCGCTTCCCCGCACCCGACCAGCTCGGGATCGATCTCGTCCTGCCCGACTTCACCTACCTGCGCGAGCGCGCGGCGGACATCGAGGCGATCGTGCTCACCCACGGCCACGAGGACCACGTCGGCGCACTGCCGTTCGTGCTGCGCCAACTCGACAAGACACCGCCTATCTATGGCGGCCCCCTGACGGTGGCGATGGTGCGCTCGAAGCTCGACGAGCACAAGCTCAAGGATGTCCGTTTGAAGGAGGTGCGCCCGGGGGACGAGATCAAGGCCGGCCCGTTCTCCGTCGAGCCGGTGAAGCTGGCCCACTCGATCCCGGACATGTTCGCCTACGCCGTCACGTGTGAGCTGGGCACCACGCTCGTGACCGGCGACTACAAGTTCGACCAGACCCCGGTGGACGGCATTCCCGCCGACATCGCAAGGCTGGCCGAGCTCGGGCGTGACGGCGTGCTGCTTCTCTGTGGGGACTCGACCAACGCCGACCGCCCCGGCTGGTCGTTGTCCGAGTCGCTCGTGGGGCCCCAGCTCGTGGAGGCCTTCGCACGCTGCGACGGGCGCATCATCGTGACCTGCTTCGCATCGAACATCCACCGCGTCCAGCAGGTGGTGGACGCGGCCTCGGCGCTCGGGCGGAAGGTGGCGCTCGTGGGCCGCTCGATGCGCAAGAACGTGAACATCGGCCGCCAGCTCGGCCACATCGACGTGCCCCAGGGAATGCTGGTCGAGCCGAAGCAGATCGAGGACTTTCCCGACGACAGGCTCGTGATCGTCTCGACGGGAAGCCAGGGCGAGCCGCTCTCCGCGCTGCGGCGCATGGCTGCCGGGGACCACCGTCAGGTGCATCTGCACAGCGGTGACACGGTGATCTTCTCCGCCACCCCGATCCCTGGCAACGAGCGCGCGGTGAACGAGACGGTCGACCGCATCTACCACCTCGGCGCCGACGTGGTCACCACCCGCGACGCCCCGATCCACGCCTCGGGGCACGGCTATGCCGAGGAGCTCAAGCTGATGCTCAACCTGACCGACCCGCGTTACGTGATGCCGGTCCACGGCGACCATAAGCGGATCCGGCTGCACGCCGAGCTGGCCGAGGCCGTCGGGGTGGGGCCCAAGGACATCTTCAAGGGCGAGAACGGCCTGCCGCTCGAGATCGACGAGGGCGGCGCGCGCTTCGGCGAGCGCGAGCAGGCCGGGATGATCTTCGTCGACGGCGTCGACGTGGGGGACATCGAGGACGTGGCCCTGCGCGATCGGCGCATGCTCTCCGCGGACGGGATCTTCATCGTGGTGGCCACCGTCTCAGAACAGGACGGGCACTCGGTCGCGGAGCCCGAGATCATCTTCCGGGGCGTCCCGTTCATCGACGACGACGCGGGTCTGGTCGATGCCCTGCGCGACGCCGTAACCGACTCGCTGAGCCGCTCTGCCAAGGACGGGATCAACGAGATCTCGCTGCTGCAGACCCACCTCCACGACGATCTCGCGGAGTTCGTCTACCGGCGCATGAAGCGCCGCCCGATGGTTTTGCCGGTCGTCGTAGAGGTCTGAGCGCCGCTCAGTCGCCGGCGCGGTAGGTGATGCCTTCGAGGGATACGATGTCCCCGTTGGTCAAGCCTGGCGCGTCCACGAGCAGCCCGCCACCCGGCTCGATCCTCACCCCGGCCGCCGTCGGGGTATCGGGCGCGCTCTCGGCATAGACGGGAAGGCGCTTCACGGCGCCCGGTCTGGCAACCTCGGGTAGGACCAGCGCAAGCCTCGAGCTCCCCGTGATACGGCGCAGCGCGCCGTGCAGGTGCACGAACCCGATCGGGTCGACGAAGT
Source organism: Thermoleophilaceae bacterium (assembly GCA_051005475.1). Lineage (GTDB taxonomy): Bacteria > Actinomycetota > Thermoleophilia > Solirubrobacterales > Thermoleophilaceae > JAAYBF01. The sequence goes on along the minus strand of JBPCJI010000064.1, from coordinate 936 downwards.
AGCCCGGGAGCGTCGAGCCGGCGGCCTCCCAGCCCGTGGCCGGGGCCGGGGAGAGCGCCACGAACGGCGACCCGTCCGGGCGCAGGAAGCCCGACGGCCCGATCCCGCCGAGCTTGGATGCGTCGGCGGCGGTCGACGCCCTGTCGGCGGTCGACGCCCTGTCGGCGGCCGCTGCGGAGGGAACCTTGCCGAGCCTTGACTCCATGATGTCGAGGCCGGTGAGCGTGTTGAGCGCCACGTCCCGGCCGCGGATCGTGCTGTTGCGGATGTCGACCGCCCGGATGTCGTTGTTGCGCAGGTCCCGGGTGCGGATCGTGTTGTCACTGATCTCGCGGCTGTCGATGAAGCCGGTGGCCACGCCGTATGAGACGCCGCCGAGGGCCACGAACAGCGCGGTGCAGGCGACCACCATCGCGGGCGAGGGACGGAGGCTGAAAATTCGCTTCATGTGGTGTCTGCTCCCCTTAGGTCGGGCGCTGGCTTGCCGGGCTCGTGCTCGTGCTCGTGCTCGGTAACACCCCCGGAAGGCGATCGGATCGCTTTCCGGGTGGGGAGGGTCACCCGGAAGAGGGCGCCGCCGCCCTCGGCGTCGCGGATCTCCACGCTGCCTCCGTGGGCCTCGGCCACCGCCCGCACGATCGCGAGGCCGAGTCCGGTGCTGGCCGCCGGGCGGCCGCCCTCGGAGAGCCCGGGACGCGTGAAGCGCTCGAAGATCCGGTCCCGTAGCGCGGCCGGCACACCGGGCCCCCGATCGGCCACCTCGAGGCGCACGGCGCCCTCCAGATGCCGCACGGAGGCCACCACCGGCGTCCCGGCGGGAGTGTGGACGAGGGCGTTCTCGAGCAGGTTGAGCACCAGGCGGTGGAGATCGTCGGGGGCGCCATCCACGGTCGGCGCGGGCCCGTCATCGGAGGGCAGGTCGAGCGAGACGGGGTG
>JBPCJI010000063.1:0-3859 GCA_051005475.1 Thermoleophilaceae bacterium | reverse complement strand
CCCACACCCTCTCCTCGAAGGCCTCGCGCCCGAGGTCCTCCTTTTTCTTGCCCTCCGCCTCGAGCGCCTGCTCGACCTTGACCTGGGTCGCGATCCCCGCGTGGTCGGTGCCGAAGATCCATTTCGCGCGCCTCCCGCGCATGCGCGCCACCCGGATCAGCAGGTCCTGGATCGACCCGTTGAGCGCATGGCCCATGTGCAGCGCGCCGGTCACGTTGGGGGGCGGGACGGCAATCGAGAAGTTGTCCTGCGCCGCGCCCGCGGGCTCAGGGCTGAAGATCCCGGCCTCCTCCCAACGGGCAAAGACACGCTGCTCGACCTCGGCGGGCGAGTAGCGGGTGCGCTCCTCCAGGGACTTCAGGCGATCCTCGGGCACGGGCGCTCCAGTCTGTCATCCGCGCGGGGAGATGCAGGCGCCCGCCTGAGTCATTGGCCCCGAGACAGCTACCGGTTCGATCGGAAAGACTCGAGCCGATCGAGGGCTTGATGTCGCGTACCCGTGGGCGTGGGAAGATCATTGCGATACGCCCACGACGAAGGAGCACGAGATGGCGGAGCGGACCAAGGCCGACCGGCAGGCGGCGGCGAAGAAGGGCGCAGCCACGAGACAGCGAAAGGCAGCGGAGAAGAGCGGTGCCGACGCCAAGCGCTCGGCGAAGAGCGCGGGCAACACGGCGATCTCGGCGGCGAAGTCGCTCGGCGAGGCGGTCACGCAAACGGGCAAGGCGGTGGCAAACCGCGTTCGGGCGGTTCGCAAGGGCCGCTGAGTCCGAGCGCGCTTGGACCTCATCGAGAAGCGCGCTCGCCTAGAGTCAAGCCGTGCGAGGGGAACGCAGACCGCCGCGCCGGCCGGCCACGCGGGCATGGATCGTTGCGGCGGTCCTCGCCATCCCGGCCCTGGCTCTCATCTCGGGCTGTGGCGGAGGGGACGAGTCGAGACCGAAGCAGGTCGCGGCCGTGATCGGCCTCGACTTCACCCCAAACGCGGTTCACGCTCCTGTCTACGCGGCGATCCGCGAGGGCCATGATCGAAAGCACGGGGTCAAGCTGCGTATCCGACCACCCGGGTCCGCTCCCGACTCGCTCAAGCTGCTGACCTCGGGAAAGGCTGACCTGGCAGTGCTCGACATCCATGATCTGGGCCTCGCCCGCGAGCGGGGCGCAGATGTGGTGGGCGTGGCGGCGCTCGTGCAGCGCCCGCTCGCCGCGATCATCGCCCAGCCCGACATTCGCCGACCGCGCGACCTCGAGGGTCGACGGGTCGGGGTCTCCGGGCTGCCATCGGATCCCGCGCTGCTGCGCGCGGTCGTCGAGGACGATGGGGGCGACTACGCCAAGGTCCGCCAGACGACGATCGGCTTCGCCGCCGTGCCGAGCCTGATCGAGAAGAAGATCGACGCCGTGCCGGCTTTCTGGAATGCCGAGGGGGTGGCCCTCAGGCAAAGGGGAGTGCCGACCCGCGAGTTCCGGGTCGACGACTTCGGCGCGCCGCGTTACCCGGAGGTCGTCCTCTTCGCCACCCGCGCAACCGTCGAGCGGCGTCGGGAGATGGTGAAGGGGGTGTTGCGGGCGCTCAAGGACGGCACCGAGTCGGTGCTGGGGGATCCCGAGCCGGCGATCAGGGAGATCGCGCGAGCCGGTGGCGCGGATGAGAAGCTCGTCCGCGCCCAGCTACGGGCCGTGAGTCCCGCTCTGCGCCCGCCGCTCAAGCTCGACCCCGTGGCGCTCGAGCGCTGGGCGGACTTCGACGAGCGCTACGGGATCCTCGAGCGCCGGCCCGATGTCCGGCGCGCGTTCGTCTTCGATCTGCTCGACTGAGTCGCGACCCGCTTCACGGTCCGCGGCACGCACGACGGCGACCTGATGGGCACGCCACCGACCGGCAAGGACGAGGCCTTTACCGGCATCACGATCAGCCGGTGCAAGGAGGGTCGGATCGAGGAGGAGTGGGAGATCACGGACATGCTCGGCCTGCTGGGCCAGGTCGGCGCGCTGCCAGAGCCGGCCAGAAGCTGAGCCACCGGCTCGCAGAGGCTCGTGGCGGCGGCGCGCCACATCCGTCGCCGCCACCGAAGCCGCCCGATAAGTGCGCTCGAGAGGTTGTCCTTCGCCTGTCGTGGTAGCATAAGTTATCTCTTATATGAGTCGAAACTCCTCAGGGGGCAAATGATCCCGAGCTGGCAGCTCATACGAGACGCGCGGTTGAAGTCCGGCCTCACCCAGGCCGGACTGGCGGCCCGTCTCGGCACCAGTCAGGGCGCGGTGGCGCAGCTAGAACGGCCGGGATCGAATCCGACCGTCGCCACCCTGGATGGCGCGCTACGAGCCGCCGACCAGCGGCTCGAATTGCTATCGAAGCCATACCGGTCAAGCGTCGACGAGACCCTCCTCGCCCGCAACCTCCGGATGACCCCGGCCGAGCGCCTCGCTGCTTTCGAGACCGCGCACCGGGAGCTTGAGGAGCTTCGGCGGCTGGCGGGCGCCGGCCATGCCGGCTGAGTTCCGCCCGCGCGCCCTGCTGCGGGACCTCACCGCCCACGGAGTCGATTTCGTGGTGGTCGGCGGGGTCGCCGCCCTGCTCCACGGAACCGACCGCAACACCTTCGATCTCGATATCTGTCCGGCCGGGGACCGACCAAACCTCGACGCCCTGGGAAAGGCGCTGGTCGAGCTGAAGGTACGACTCAGGGGGATTGAGGAGGACGTGCCATTCGTCCCCGATGGTCGCTCGCTCGCGAAGATGCGGATCCTGACGCTCGACACTTCGCTCGGCCCGCTGGATGTGCTGCTCCAGCCCGATGGCTCGCCTCCCTACGCCAAGCTGAGGCAGCGGGCAACGCGTGTGGACATCGGGCCTGCCACCGTACTCATCGCCTCCATCGACGACCTCCTGTCGATGAAGCGCGCAGCGAACCGAGACAAGGACAAGCTGGACGTCGAATCGCTCGATGCGATCAAGCGCTTGAAGAAGCGGCTCAGATGATCGGGGCCGGGCTGCTTCCGATCAGCACTGCGCTCGCGAGCAAGCGCGTGTGCGACGCGAACGGCTACGCCGACTCGGCGGCCGCCTCGTCGGGCTCGTCCTTGGCGGCCTCGGTGACCAGCGTCGGGTTCAGCCCCTTCTCGATCGTCTCCTTGGTGACCACGCACTTCTTCACGTCGCGGCGGGAGGGCAGCTCGAACTGGACATCGAGGAGGGTCTCCTCGAGGATCGAGCGCAGGCCGCGCGCCCCGGTCTCGCGCTCGAGCGCCCGGTCGGCGATCGAGGAAAGCGACTCCTCGGCGAAGACCAGGTCTATCCCGTCGAATTCGAAGAAGCGCTGGAACTGCTTCACGAGCGCGTTGCGCGGCTCGGTGAGAATCGTGACGAGATCCTCTTGTGAGAGCTGGTGAATGACCGAGATCACGGGCAGCCGGCCGATGAACTCGGGGATCAGCCCGTACTCGACGAGATCCTCGGGGAGAACCTTCTCGAACAGCGCGCCGGTGTCCTTGTTGTGCTTGGAGCTCACATGCGCCCCGAAGCCGACCCCCTTATGGCCGATGCGCCGCTCGATCACCTTGTCGAGGTCCGCGAACGCGCCGCCGCAGACGAACAGGATGTTCGTGGTGTCGATCGTGAGGAACTCCTGGTGGGGGTGCTTGCGCCCGCCCTGCGGGGGCACCGAGGCCACCGTGCCCTCGAGGATCTTCAGCAGCGCCTGCTGGACGCCCTCGCCGGAGACATCGCGGGTGATCGACGGGTTGTCCGCCTTGCGGGCGATCTTGTCGACCTCGTCGATGTAGATGATCCCGGTCTCGGCCTTCTTCACGTCGAAGTCGGCTGCCTGGATCAGCTTCAGCAGGATGTTCTCCACGT
>JBPCJI010000062.1:0-5204 GCA_051005475.1 Thermoleophilaceae bacterium | reverse complement strand
TCTCGACGTGCAGCGCGCCGGACAGAAGGCGCTTGGCGGGGCAAAGGGGGCGTTCGTAGCGATGAACGTGAGCAATGGCGAGGTGCTTGGGCTCGGCAGCTCCCCGTCGTTTGACCCGAACCTCTTTGCGAAGGTGATCCGAAAGCGCGACCTCGACCGCGTCTATTCGAAGCAGAACGGCGAGCCGATCCTCAACCGCGCCATCCAGGGCGGCTACCCCACGGGCTCCACCTTCAAGCTGATCACCGCCACCGCGGCGCTCGAGGGCGGCCTGATCACGCCCGACACGGTGCAGTACGACGGCGGCTCGCTGAAGGTGGGCGACGTCGTCTTCAAGAACGCCGGCAACGCCGTGCACGGTCCGGTGGCGCTGCGCAAGGCGCTTTCGGTCTCGAGCGACGTGTACTTCTACCGTCTCGGGCAGGAGGCAAACGGAAGCGGCAACGGCCTGCTGATCCAGGACTGGGCAAAGCGCCTCGGGCTCGGCAGGCCCACCGGCATCGACCTGCCAGGCGAGTCGCCGGGCCTCATTCCCAGCCCGCGGTACCGCAACGACGGCTTCAAGGCCTTCCGGCGGTGCGTAGCGAGGAAGGAGCCCACGCCTCAGGAGATCTCGTTCGGCGAGTGTGGGTTCCTCGACCGGCCCTGGAGTGTGGGCGACAACGTGAACCTGTCGGTGGGCCAGGGGGATCTCCAGGCCGATCCGCTGCAGCTCGCGGTGGCCTACGCGGCGATCGCAAACGGCGGCAGGATCGTCCGTCCGCGCCTCGGACAGCGGATCGAGGATGCCGGGGGGCGCCCGCTGCAGGAGCTGAAGGGGCCGCCCGCCAGGAAGCTGAGGGTCAAGGAGGAGCACCGCCAGGCGATCCTCGAGGGGCTGCGCAGCGCCGCAAGCGAGCCGGGCGGCACTTCGGAGCCGGTCTTCAGCGGATTCAAGATCCCCGTGGCCGGCAAGACCGGCACCGCCGAGAAGGGCGCCGGTCGCGCTGACCAGTCCTGGTACGTGGCGCTCGCGCCATACCCCAGCCCGAAGTACGTCGTCGCGGTGACATTCGAGGCGGGCGGCTTCGGCGCCGAGACCGCGGCGCCGGCGGCACGGGGGATCCTCTCCGAGCTGTTCGGCGTCAGCGGCGGGGGCCCGGTCACCCGGGGAACGGCACCGGACTGATGATCCCTCCGACACCACCGGTCGAAACGGTCACGGGTGGCCGTAGGGCGAGTGCCGCCGGGGGCCCGGGGGCGGGAGCCCCCGGTGCACCCTTTCGGCTAAACCGCTGATGCACGCATCTCCGTATGGCACGTCGGTCAAGGACTTTCGCGAGGGTCACGGTCCACGCTTCATCCGCATCGACGTGCTGCTGTTGCTGGCCGTGCTCGGGCTGGTGGCATGCTCGCTCTACGCGATCGGCACGGCCACCCAGGACGACATCGACGGCAGCCCTTACTACTTCGTCATCCGGCAGGCGGCCTACTGTGGGGTGGGCTTGGTGTTGATGCTGCTGATCTCCCGCATGGACTACTCACGACTGCGTGAGTGGCGGATCGGTCTGTACGGCGCCATGATCGCCGGCATCCTGCTCGTGTATGCGCTCGGCTCGGCCACGCGCGGATCCAAGCGCGCGATCGAGTTGCCTTTCTTCCAGCTTCAGACCTCCGAGCTGGGCAAGGTGTTGCTCATCCTCACCCTGTCGGCCTTCTTGGTGGACCGCATCCGGCAGCTCGGAGACCGGGAGACCACCAGCCGGATAATGCTGATGGCCCTCATCCCGGCAATGCTCGTGATAGGGCAGCCGGATCTGGGCAGCGGTCTCGTGTTCATCAGCATCGCCCTGGCCACCCTGTTCGTGGCGGGCACGAAGTGGACGCACTTCGCCGCACTCGCGGGCCTGGGGGCCACGGCCGTCGTGGTCGTGCTCGTCGCGGCCCCGGCCGTGGGCGTCGAGGTGCTCAAGGATTACCAGAAGGACCGCCTCACGGCCTTCGTCAACCCGGCGGAGAATCCCGCCGCGGAGGGCTATCAGCAGACCCAGTCGCTTGTCGCCATCGGTGCCGGAGGAAAGACCGGCCGCGGTGAGGAGGCCACACAGACGAAGCTCGACTTCCTCCCCGAGCACCACACGGACTTCATCTTCTCCGTGGTGGGCGAGGAGTTCGGGTTCATGGGGGCCGCGCTCGTGCTGTCCTTGTTCGCGCTGCTGATCTGGCGCTGCCTGCGCATCCTGACCATGTCGAAGAACCTCTACGGCACCTTGATCGCCGGGGGGATCGTCGCCATGCTGATGCACCAGATCTTCGTGAACGTGGGCATGACCATCGGGATCATGCCTATCACCGGCGTCACGCTGCCGCTCATGAGCTATGGCGGTTCGTCGGTACTTGTCACCTTCATCGCCATTGGCCTCCTGCAGTCGATCCACGCGCAGGCGCGCGAGACGGCGCTGGCCAAGGGCCGAAATCTAGCTATATGAAACGGGACCCAGATCGCCTCGAGGCATGCACGCACAACGTCGCGTGCCCTCCAGCGAGCATGGCTCCCAGGAAAGGAATTTTTGAAAAAGCAAGTACTCGTCACGGTGGCCCGTGGCGAAACCAAAGTGGCCATCCTCGAGGCGGAGGGCAGCCCCTCCGCTGAGGCGGGTGCCGACACCAGCGGCCGCCGCTCCGGCGGAAACGGAGCCGACCCCAACTGGCGGGTGGGCGAGCTGTACGTGGAGCGGCGCGGGTCGCGCTCGATCGTCGGCAACGTCTACAAGGGCAAGGTGGACAACGTGCTGCCCGGCCTCGAGGCCGCGTTCGTGGACATCGGGTTCGAGAAGAACGGCTTCCTCCACGCGGACGACGTCGTCATCCCCGGGGTCGAGGTGGCCCGCCGCGGACGCAGCGGGACCAAGGGCCAGCGGATCTCCGAGCTGCTCAAGCCCGGCCAGGAGATCCTGGTCCAGGCGGTCAAGGACCCGCTGAAGACAAAGGGCCCGCGTCTGTCGATGCAGCTCTCGATCGCGGGGCGCTACCTCGTCTACACCCCGCAGGGCGAGGGCGTCGGCGTGTCGCGCCGGCTGGATGACAAGGAGCGCGAACGGCTGCGAAAGCAGGCCGCGAAGCTCGACCTGCGCGGAGGCGGGGCGATCATCCGCACCGCTGCCCAGGGCGCCAGGCGCGAGAACTTCGAGCACGAGATCGTCTACCTGCACAAGCTCCACGAGGTGCTGCAGAAGCGCGGCGAGGAGACCGCCGCTCCCGCGATGGTCTTCCAGGAGGCCGACCTGTCGGTGCGGGTCGTGCGCGACATCTTCTCCAAGCAGTTCGAGCGCGCCCTCGTCGACGACGAGCAACAGCACCACCGATTGCAGTCGTTCTTCACGCGCACGGCGCCCGAGCTGCTCGACCGCCTCGAGCTCTACAAGGACGACAAGAACCCGCTGTTCGAGAAGTTCCGGATCGACGCGGCAATCCAGTCGACGCTCCGGCGTCGTGTGGACCTCCCCTCAGGGGGCTACCTGATCATCGACTACGCGGAGGCACTCACGGTCATCGACGTGAACTCCGGGTCCTTCACCGGACGCGGCAAGGGCGCCCGGCTCGAGGACACGATCACGAGGACCAACCTCGAGGCCGCCGAGGAGGTCGTTGCGCAGCTACGGCTGCGGGACATCGGCGGGATCATCGTCATCGATTTCATCGACATGAGTCGAGCGCGAAACCGCGATGCGGTGCTCAAGACGCTGCGCAAGTCGCTCGACGAGGACCGCACCAAGACCTACGTGGTCGAGATCTCGCCGCTCGGCCTGGTGGAGATGACCCGCCAGAACGTGACCGAGGGGGTACGCGAGATCCTGACCAAGCAGTGCCCGACCTGCGCGGGCGAGGGCGTCGTGCTCTCAGAGGAGACCGTGGCGATCGACGCCGAGCGAGGGCTCCGGGAGCTGGCCGCCGAGCGGCCTGCCACCGAGGCGTTCCTGATCCAGATCCACCCCCGGGTGGCCGCGCTGCTCGCGGGCGGGCCTGGACGCCCGCTGCTCGAGATCGAGGCGGAGACCGGCAAGCACTTCCACTTCGAGGGCTCGGAGGCGCTCCCGATCGACCACTTCGGCGTGAGCCTGGAGGGCTCCCGGGAGGCCGTCGAGGAGCGTGCCCTGCCGTTCCTCGAGGGCGAGGAGGTCCTCGTCACGATCGAGGAGCCCCACATGTACAACGAGGACGACGCCGTTGCCAAGCTGGGGGGCTACGTCATCTCCGTCGCCGGCGCGGGGCGGCTGATCGGCAAGAAGACCCTCGTCCGGATCGAGAAGGTGGCCCGCTCAGCCGCCTCCGCCACCCTCGTGGAGGGCGCAGAGGTCGTCGACATCCCCGCACCGTCAAACGGCTCCGGGGAGACCGGTCCCGGCTCCGACGGTGAGGACGAGCGGCCCCGAAGCCGAGGTCGCAGGGGTGGCCGAGGCAGGCGCCGCAAGCCCGCCGAGGCCGAGTCCGCAGGCGGATCCGGGGAGTGATTGGCTACACTGCCTGATCGGCGTCCGTGCCGGTCTTCCGGGCGCCTTTCCTCTGTCATGTATGCGATTGTCAAAGTAGGCGGCAAGCAGTACCGCGTGGAGGAGGGCGACTCCCTTCTCGTCGATCGCATGCCCGAGGACGAGGGTGCCAAGGTCGTCCTGGAGCCGCTGCTGCTCGCACGCGGTGGCAAGGACGAGCCCGTGTTCGGCGGCGATCAGCTGGGCAAGGTCAAGGTCGAGGCGACGGTCGCCGGGCACGAGCGTGGGCCCAAGATCCACGTGCTGAAGTTCAAGCCCAAGCGCGGCTACAAGCGCCGCCAGGGCCACCGCTCCGAGCTCACGCGGCTTGAGATCGGTGACATCGGGCTGGGCGGTGGCAAGTCCGCAGCGGCGGAGAAGGCGGCCACGGCGAAGAAGCCGGCGGCCGCGCCAAAGCCGGCGGCGAAGAAGTCCGCCGCGGCAAAGCCCGCGACGGCAAAGAAGCCCACCACCGAACCGAAGCCGCCAAAGGAGGAGCCCGATGGCTCATAAGAAGGGACTTGGCTCCAGTCGCAACGGCCGCGACTCCAACGCCCAGCGGCTCGGCGTGAAGGTGTTCGCCGGCCAGGCCGTGTCCGGGGGCGAGATAATCGTGCGCCAGCGTGGCACCCGCTTCAAGCCGGGCGAGGGCACCGGCATCGGCAAGGACGACACGATCTTCGCCAAACGGGCCGG
>JBPCJI010000061.1:0-5588 GCA_051005475.1 Thermoleophilaceae bacterium | reverse complement strand
TCGAGGGTGGAAGGTCGTGGCCGCTACCTCGACCTCGGCCGCCTTACTCCCGCCGAGTACGCGGGCTGGATCGCGGCGCTCGTGCTGGTGTGCTCGCTGTTCCTGCCCTGGTTCGGCACCAACGAGGACAACGGCAACTCGAGGCTCGCCGGGGCCGGCGGCGGTGACACCGTGAACGCCTGGCAGACCTTCGGTCTGCTCGATCTTGTCCTTGTGGCGGCGGCCAGCGCCCCCTTTATCCTCTCCTGGATCCTCGCGCGCGGCCACAAGCTCACATGGAAGCCGGGAGAGGTGACGATGGTCGTGGGCATAACGGCTTTCGTCCTCCTCCTCTGCAACGGGGTCATTCTCGGACGCCCCAAGAACGAGGCCACTGACCTGGCCATCGAGATCTCGCTTCAGATCGGATACTTCGTGGCGCTGCTCGCCTGCCTCGCGATGGCGGCCAGCGGCTACGTACGCCAGTCGCGCTACAAGGAGGGCCGAAAGCCCCCGGGGGTCATATAGATGAACGTTGCCGAAGCAAACCCGGACCGCAACCTGGCGCTGGAGCTGGTCCGCACCACCGAGTACGCAGCACTGGCCGCGGCACGCTGGATCGGCCGTGGCGAGAAGGAGTCCGCCGACGGAGCGGCCGTGGACGCGATGCGCCTGATGCTCGGCACCGTGCACATGGATGGGACCGTTGTCATCGGAGAGGGCGAGAAGGACGAGGCCCCGATGCTCTACAACGGGGAGAAGATCGGCGACGGCTCACCCCCCGAGGTGGACATCGCCGTTGACCCCCTCGAGGGCACCGACCTATGCGCCAAGGGGTTCCCGAACTCACTCGCAGTGATCGCCCTCGCCGATCGCGGCACCATGTTCGACCCAGGACCGTGCTTCTACATGGAGAAGATGGCCGCGGCCAAGGACATTGCGCACCTGATCGACCTGGAGCGCCCGCTGCCCGAGACGCTCCAGCTGATCGCCAAGGAGAAGGGAACCTCGGTCGGAGACGTGGTCGTGATCATGCTCGACCGTGAGCGACATGACGACGCCGTCCGTGAGATCCGCGAGGCGGGGGCGCGAATCCGCTTCATCCCGCACGGCGACGTGGCGGCCTCCCTGATAGCGGTCACGGAGGGTTCGCCGATCGACCTCATGTTCGGGATCGGCGGCACGCCGGAGGGCGTGCTCTCGGCCTCCGCGATCAAGTGCATCGACGGCAAGATCATCGCGCGGCTCTGGCCACGGGACGACGATGAGCGCCGCGCCGCCCTCGAGGCCGGCTACGACCTCGAGGAGATCCTCGACACCAACCGCCTGGTCTCCGGCGAGAACATCTTCTTCTCCGCGACCGGCGTCACCGAGGGTGACATGCTCGCCGGCGTGCACTTCGAGGGCCCCCAGGGGGCGACCACGGAGTCGCTCGTGATGCGGTCACGCTCGGGCACCGTTCGCAAGGTGCACGCCCGCCACGACCGGGCGAAGCTGCGCGAGATCACCGGCGAGCGGGTTGGCTGAGCCTCAGGTCGGTCCACCAACCGCCGCCCGCTCCTGCGCCGGCTCTCGCGGCGGGGCAAAGGCGCCCACGCGCGAGCGAACGAGGTCCAGACGGGCGAGGCTGCGCAGGAACGCGTTGGTCACCACGACATGGATCTGCAGCTGGGTGACGCGGTAGATGTGGCGCCCGATCCTCGAGAACCACCCCCAGCCGGCCACGAACGGATAGAAGTTGGCCACCTCGCAGGTCACGGTGCCCGTGATCTCCCCCGAGCGCTCCTCGTCGCGGTCCCGCAGGCGCTCCACTGAGATCCGCAGGTAGCCCTTGCCGCGGCCCGCGGGCTGCACGAGGACGCCTTCGTCGATCCGCCAGGTGACGGTGCCGCGGTCCGGAGCCATCTCGTACTCCGGGGCCAGGAAGCGCAGCAGGACGAATGGCCGGCCGAGCAGAACGATCTCGCGCGTGTCGTCTGTGTAGAGGACGCGCAGCAGGCCGAGCGAGACGCGGGTGAGAAAGCGCCAGTAGGTGGCCGCCAGGCGCTCCAGGTACTCGGCGTTCCAGACCCGGTCGAGCTCCGAGCGGGGGAGCGTGACCTCGGCCGCCTGCTTGGTGGTGACGCTGCCGTCCGGGGGCGCCTCGGACTCCGGGACCTCGACGATCCGTACGCGCGCGCGCGCCTGCCGCCGCCGACCGATCGCCCGCCTGGGATCGTGCTTCCTCACCGCTGGAAACCTAGTGGAGCCACCTCAAACGGCCCCCTCGAGCAGCTCGACGCGCACGCGCTCGCCGGCCGGAAGCTCTCCGTGGCCGCTCGGCACCATCGCGAGTGCCTCGGCGCCGAGCATCGAGGTCATGACGTGAGAGCCCTGGGGCCCGGTCGGGACCGCGTGCCAGCCATCCTCGCGGGCGTCGAGGGTGCAGCGCACGGCCTGTTCGCGGCGCGGGTTGCGGCGAAGGGGCGCGCCGAGCACGGCGGAGGCGCTCCTGGGCTGCGGATCGGCGCCCTGCAGGGCCCGCAGGGCAGGGCGCGCGAAGAGGTGGAAGGTCACCATCGCCGACACCGGGTTGCCGGGGAGCCCGAAGACGAGCGCCCGGCCGCCGGGCCGCTCCGCCACGCCGAACCAGGTGGGCTTGCCGGGCTGCAGGGCGACCCCCCAGAACCGCTGGGCCACCTCGAGCTCCTCCAGGGCGCCCTTCACGTGGTCGTGCGCCCCGACCGACACGCCGCCCGAGACGCAGATCAGCTCCGCGGAGGCGAGCGCACGCTCGAGCGCCGCGCGCGTGGCTCCCGGCTCGTCCGGGACCGTCTGACTGGAGACCAGATCGCCGCCCGCCCGCGAGATCTGGCCGGCGAGGGCGAGCGGGTTGGAGCTCCAGATGCATCCCGGGGCGAGCGCGCGGCCGGGTTCGACGAGCTCGTCGCCGGTAGCCGCCAGGGAGACGCGCGGCCTGCGCGCGCAGCGGGCCTCGGCAAGTCCGACCGCTGCCAGCATGCCGATCGCCGCCGGCCCCAGCTCTCTCCCGGCGCTCATCACCACCCTCCCTGCGCGCACGTCCTCGCCGGCGCGCCGCACGTTGGCGTTCTCGGGTACCTCCTCCACCCGCACCGAGTCCGCGATCCGCACCGTGCGCTCGACCGGCACGACCGCCACCGTGCCGGCGGGGATGGCCGCTCCGGTGGAGATCGCCACCGCGGTCCCGGTCGCCACATCCACCGGCGAGGGCCGTCCCGCGCGCGACTCTCCGGTGATCCGGAGCTCGCCCCCCGCGGTCGTTGCGACCGCGAACCCGTCCATCGCCGACGTGTCGAATGGGGGGACGGCCCCCCGGCTCATGACGTCCTCGGCAAGCACGCGTCCGAGCGCCCGGCCGAGCGGGACGTCCTCGACCGTGGGGTCCCACACCTCCGCGAGCACCCGGCGCCGGGCCTCATCGATCCCGATCAGCTCCGCCACGCGCGGATCTTCCCAGGCCGCCCGAGCGGCGGGAAGGAGCTACTCGATCAGCCCGTACCGGATGCCGATGGCAACCGCCTGCGTACGGGTCGATGCCTCGAGCTTTGCAAGGATGCGCTTGGTGTGTGTGCGGACGGTCTCGGTGGAGAGGCCGAGGTCCTTCGCGACGGCGTCCGTGGCCATGCCGTCGGCGAGCATCTGCAGTATCTCTCGCTGCCGCGAGCTCAGCGTGCGGTCGCCCTCCTCCAGCACGATCGTGGAGGAAAGGCCGGGATCCACGTAGAACTCGCCGGCTCGCGCCGCCTCGACCGCGCGGATGAGATCGGTGGAGGGGGAGTCCTTGCGCACGTAGCCCTTCACCCCCGCCTTCAGCGCCTCGCTGAGCAGCCGCGCACCCCCGTCCGCGGTGAAGATCACGATCGGGGCCCCGAGGCCCTTGCTCAGTCGCTGGACCAGCTCGCCGATGTCCGCGCCCGCCCGCCATGGATCGACGATCACCACATCGGGAGCCGTGCCGTTCGCAGCCTCGAGTGCAGCGTCGAGATTCTCGGCGTCGGCCACCGTGGCGTCCGCCCAGGTCGACTCGAGCAGCGCTACCACGCCTTGCCGGACCACTGGATGCTCATCGATGATCAGGCAGTTTGGAGCGTCTTTCGATGAGGACATGATGTAGGAAACATATACTATCGGTGGGTCTCAGATAGCCACTATCGGTCCACCGTGTGTCACCCGCCTGTCACGTTGGCTGCCGGCTCATGCTGAGCTCGCCGGTGTCGTGGATCTCGAACCGCATCGCGTTGATGGTCGCTCCGCCCAGGATGATGATCGCGAGCGCGTAAAACCACAGGAGCACGATCAGGACGAAGACGAACGTGGTGCCGAAGGCGGCGATCGTCGAGATGCTCGAGAGATAGGCCGGGAAGGCGTAGTCCACGATTCCGATGGCGAAGGTCGCGGCCAGCGCGCCCGGCCAGATGGCGCGCCACGGCACCAGCCTGTTGGGCACCGTCCAGTAGATGACGCAGAGGATCAGGAAGAGAAGGAGCAGGCCAGCGGCGAGCGTCAGCGCATAGATGAGCCCCTGGATCTCGGACAGGCCCAGGGGAAGGTCGTCGGCGCTCGCCACCAGCAGGCTCTGGAGCGTCGGCACCGCCACGGTTGCCGCCATGAACAGCAGCACAACCACCAGCATCGCGAGCGCGAAGCGCTTCTGCTCGACCCAGCTGCGGCATCGCACGTGGTAGATCCGGCAGAACGCCGTGTCGATCGCGCCCCAGAACGACGAGCCGATGTACACGCTGGTCACGAGGGCGACGACACCGAAGCCCGTCGAGGAGCCGCTCACCCGGTCGAGCGCCTCGGTGAGGGTCTTGTCTGTCGCGGTGGGAAAGAGCTGACGCAGATCCTGGAGGACGCTCTGCTCGAGATCACCGCTCTCCAGTACGCGACCGGCGATGAACAGCGCCAGCAGGGCCAGCGGGAAGACCGACAGGAGCATGTTGTAGGCGACCATGCCCGAGAGGCCGGTGACATTGTCCTCGTAGGCCTTCCGGTAGAGGTCCTTGGCGGTCCGCCACGGCGCGCGGTGCGCCTCGCCTGCGGGTGCGGGCATCTACGGGTGCGCAGGGCGGCGGGAAGCCAGGGGCCGGGCGGCGCCGGGCTGATCTGAATCGCTGGACTGAGGCTCGGAGCCGGGCGCGCGCTCCGAGCCGAGGAGTGCGGGCCGGGAGCGGGATAGACCTGCGGGTAGTTTGGGCTCTGCGCCACGCATCGGTGGAGCAGTCTAGTCGTCGCGTGCGCATCCAATCCGCCCATTCTGGGTATGGACAAGGCGCCTGTAGAAGGACGGTCGGCGGATCTCCGCACGCTGCGCCCGCTTGACTTCATGAATTGCGGCGTTATGATTGCAGTGTCTGTTTGAATGGCCCGAGGCCCGCGCCCAGGCCCCATTTCTTGAGGTAACGAAATGTCTGTCGGGGAACTCCAAGAGCTGGAAGAGGTCAAGACGCTCCTCACACGGGGGCGGCAGGCCGGCGTGCTCACCTACGGAGAGGTCGCCACGGCTCTGGCCGAGATAGAGCTCGACGAGGGCGACATCGAGGATCTGCACGCCCACCTCGAGAAGTCGGAGATCGAGCTGGTCGAGG
>JBPCJI010000060.1:0-4828 GCA_051005475.1 Thermoleophilaceae bacterium | reverse complement strand
CTTCGGTGAGGTCGTCGCGATCGACGGGCTCGCCTTCGAGGTGCCCGAGGGCACGGTCTTCGGGCTGCTCGGCCCCAACGGGGCCGGTAAGACCACCGCCATCCGCGTCCTCCTCGGGCTCGCGGCGCCGAGCGCCGGATCGACCTTGCTGCTGGGCGCCCGCCCCGGGACGCCCGCGTTCACGCCGGCCGTACGGTCGGTCGGCTCGCTGATCGAGGGACCGGCTCTCTACGGGCGGGCCACCGCGCGGCAGAACATGCGTATCGAGGCCACGGCGCTCGGCGTGCGGGAGAGCGCCGGAGAGATCCGCGACCTGCTCGCGCTCGTCGGGCTGGCCGGCCGCGCGGACACCCAGGCCGGGAGCTTCTCGCTCGGCATGAAGCAGCGGCTCGGGCTCGCGTTGTCCCTGCTCGGTCGGCCGCGCCTGGTGGTGCTCGACGAGCCCACCAACGGGCTCGATCCCGCCGGCATCGTCGAGATCCGCGAGCTGATAAAGCGCCTGCCCGAGCGCGGCACCAGCGCACTCGTCTCCTCGCATCTGCTCGGCGAGGTTCAGCTGATGTGCGATCGGGCGGCGATCGTGAGCCGCGGCAGGATGGTCGCGGAGGGCACGATCTCCGACCTCCTCTCCCGGCAGGGAGGCACCGGCTTCAACGTCGTCTTCTCTCCCGAGGGCACCGAGCGGGCCAGGGCATTGCTCACGTCGGCCGGCATGATCGTGAGCGGCTCTGACGGCGCGCTCTCGGTCACCGGACCGGGCGTCGATGGCACCCAGATCAGCCGGCCGCTCGCGCAGGCCGGGATCTACGTGTCGGAGCTGAGCCGCGTGGAGGCCACCCTCGAGGAGGTCTTCCTCTCCCTCACGGCCGGAGAGTCCGATGGCGGCTGAGCTCGAGAAGCTGCGCTTCCTGCCGACCCCGCGGTGGACGCTGATCGTGACGCTCGGCCTCGTCGGGCTCGGCCTCGTGGCCGTGGTCTTCAGCGGCTCGGAGAAGGAGTCCACCTATCTGGACGCGGCCGAGGTGATGGCGGGGCTCGGGACCGTGATCGGCTCGATCGTGCTCGGCGTGTGGATCGCCGGCGTGGAGTACGGCCAGAACACGATGCGCCGCGCGCTGGCGGCCGACCCGCGCCGGGAGCGGCTGCTGGCGGCGAAGCTCGCGCTGGCGGTCGCCGCCGCCCTCGCGCTCACGGTGGTGGTGTGGAGCGTTGCGGCCCTGTTGCTGCCGATCGCGGCCTCCGTCAACGGCGCCTCGTCTCCGGCCGGGGACATCCTCACGGCGAGCGTGAGGTCATTGGTGGCGAACCCGATCTACGCGGCAATCGGTTGCGCCGTGGCGATGCTGGCCCGCAGCATGGCCGGGGGCATGACGGCGATGCTCGCGCTCGTCTTCGTGCTCGACACCGCGCTGACCGCGCTCCCGCTCGGAGACATCAGCCTCCGTTGGGCGCTCGGCGACATCGGAAGCGCGATCGAGGGCGAGGCGGGCGAGCACGACGTCGGTCACGGGATCCTCGTGACCGCCGGCTGGGTGACCCTCCTCCTGACCGCGGCCTGGGCGCGCTTCACGCGCACCGACGTGACCTGACGGTGGGCGCACTTTCCGACGTGAAGGTCCTCGATCTCACGCGCCTGCTCCCGGGCGGCTTCTGCTCGCTGCTCCTGGCCGACTTCGGGGCGCAGGTCCTGAAGGTCGAGGACACAGGGCCGGGGGACTACCTGCGCTGGGCGCCGCCATACCACGAGGGCGTTGGGGAATCCGCCCGCTCGGCGCTCTTTCTCGCCCTCAACCGCAACAAGCGCTCGATCCGGCTGAACCTCAAGCAGGAGGCTGCACGCCGGGTGCTGCTCGAGCTGGTGCGGGAGTCGGATGTCCTGCTCGAGTCCTTCAGGCCCGGGGTGCTCGACCGTCTCGGCGTGGGCTGCGAGCGCCTGCGCGAGGAGAACCCGCGGCTCGTGTACTGCGCGATCACAGGGTATGGCCAGGACGGCCCGCTCCGTGACCGTGCGGGGCACGACATGAACTACCTCGGGCTGATCGGGCTGCTCGGGCTGACCGGTGAGCGGGACGGTCCGCCGATCCAGCCGGCGGGGCAGATCGCCGACCTGGGCGGGGGCGCCCTGATGGCCGCCTTCGGGATCATGGCCGCGCTGCACGAGTGCGCGCGCTCCGGCGTGGGCCAGCTCGTGGACGTCGCGATGGCCGATGGGGCGCTCTCGTGGCTCGGCCTGGTGGCGGCGAGACACCTTGCCGGCCACGAGGTCCCCGAACGCGGGGAGCTCGAGCTCGCCGGGGGCTACCTCTGCTACCGCCCGTACCGGTGCAGCGATGGCTGGGTCACGCTCGGTGCCCTGGAGCCGAAGTTCTGGCAGGAGTGGTGTCGCGGGGTGGGGCGCGAGGACCTGATCGAGCGGCAGTTCGACCCCCCTGGATCGAAGGCCCACCGCGAGGTCGAGCGGCTGTTCGCCGAGCGTACGCGCGAGGAGTGGGAGCGGTTCGCCGCGGAGCGCGACTGCTGTCTGGAGCCGGTGCTCGGCCTTGACGAGGCGCTCGAGTCCGAGCTCGTGCGCGCACGGGAGATGGTCGTGGAGCTCGATCAGCCGGGCGCCGAGCGGCCGGTGCGACAGCTCGGCGTCCCGATCAAGCTCAGCCGCACGCCCGGCTCGGTGAGCGCGCCCGGCCCGGTCCTCGGTGAGCACACCCACGAGGTGCTGAGCGGGCTCGGCTACGGCGAGGAGGAGATCGGCGCCCTCGAGGAGGCGGGTGCGGTGGGGGGCCCGACCACCGGGCCCGGTGGCTCCTTCATGCCGTGAGCGGTACGAGCCCTCACCACCACACGTCGTGCTCCTCCATCACGCCGAACCCCTCGCCGA
Organism: Thermoleophilaceae bacterium; assembly: GCA_051005475.1. Taxonomy (GTDB): domain Bacteria; phylum Actinomycetota; class Thermoleophilia; order Solirubrobacterales; family Thermoleophilaceae; genus JAAYBF01. Next base: position 1,953 of record JBPCJI010000060.1, on the reverse strand, counting down.
GCCGCAGGCCCCCGGGCAGCTCGCCGGAGAAGGTCCCGAAGGGCTGGCGGTAGGCAGAGCGCAGGAACAGCAGGTTCGTCCTTTCCGCCCGTGCCGACCACTCTTTGAACTCGAGCGCCCCTCCCTCGGAGAAGGACACCCGCGACAGGTCGGGGGCGAACTCCACCGCGCCCAGCTCACGCGGCCGGCCGTCGAGCCACAGCGTGCGCTCGCCGGCCTCGGACGCGTCGTGGATCCCGGTCACGACGTTCCAGCCCACGCGCCTGCCGTCCTCGGTCTGCCCGAGCCCGGCCGACCACCTCCAGACCGTGTGGCGCGCGTGGTATCCCGCCGAGTCGTCGACGAACCCGTGCGGTCCGTCGATCCGGTGCTCCCGCCCCCCGGCCCTGACGCTGCCCCGGACCTGGACGCCGGCCCGCTTGCTGGTCCAGGCGTAGTTGCCACGCCCCCCGGCCGGGGAGATGGTCTCCACCGCCACCGAGTCCTCGAGCTCCAGCTCGATCCGCACGCCGGGGGCCTCGACCCGTACGGTCGGTCCGTCGAGGGTTACCCCTTCCCGCCGGATCGAGCTGCCTTGATGGAGTGCGCCGTCCGGCTCTGCCACGGCCCACCAGTACCGGGGGAAGGGGCCGATCCGGGCCCGGCCCACGCAGAGCAGCAGCTCGGGCGTGTAGACGCCCACGTAGCGCCACCGCTTGAGCAGCACGCCGCGACGCCAGGCGGGCATCCGCTGGGGCGGCAGCGGCAGCCCGAGCTCGCGCACCGCGGGGCCGCGGGCAGGAAGCCCGAGCTCGCGCGCGGCCTTTCCGCGGGCCGGGAGTCCGGGCATGGGGCGAACCCTATCGTCGGTCCCCGGGCGCGTCGTTACAATGGATTGACTCGTCAGTCAACGCAGCGCCGGCGCCGGAAGCCGGACCGAGGAGAGGGATGCGCGCGGCGGCAGTTCAGCTCAACTCCACCGAGGACAAGGATGCCAACCTGGGCAGCGCCGACCGCCTGGTCCGAGCCGCGGCGGCAGCCGGCGCCGAGCTGGTCGCCCTCCCCGAGAAGTTCAACCTCCTGGGTAGGCACGAGAGCTACCTCGCGGGGGCGGAGACGCTCGAAGGCCCGACCATCGGCTGGGCGCGCGAGACGGCGCGCGAGCTCGGGATCGACCTGGTGGCCGGCTCGATCGTGGAGCGCCGTGAGGGCCACGAAAAGCTCGGCAACACCTCCGTGCATGTCGGATCGGACGGAGAGCTGAACGGCGTCTACCGCAAGATCCACATGTTCGACGTGACCGTGGGGGACAAGGAGTACCGCGAGTCGACCACTCAGGAGGCCGGCGACGAGGTGGTGGTGAGCGAGGCCAGGGGAGCCAGCCTCGGCCTGACCGTCTGCTACGACCTGCGCTTCCCGGAGCTGTTCCGGATCCTCGCCATCCGCGGCGCACGCGTGCTCATACTGCCGGCGGCCTTCACGAAGGTCACGGGCGCCGCCCACTGGGACGTCCTCGTGCGCGCCCGCGCGATCGAGAATCAGGCGTTCGTGATCGCGGCCGATCAGGTCGGCGTCCATCCGCCGGACAACGAGAGCTTTGGTGGCTCCCAGATCGTCGACCCATGGGGCGAGGTGCTCGCGCGCGCGCCCGATGAAGAGTGCTTCGTGGCGGCGGATCTGCACCTCGCCCGTCAGGACGAGGTGCGCCGGACGCTGCCGAGCCTGGCAAACCGCGTGCCCTCCGCGTACCGCTGGCCCGAGCGGGTGGCGCTGTGAGCGCTTCCCCTCGCTCGGGCGCGGTGGAGAAGCGCCGACTCATCCTCGATGCCGCGATCACCGTCTTCGCCCGTCAGGGCTTTCACCACTGCCGGGTCTCCGACGTGGCGGACGAGGCGGGCGTGGCCTACGGCCTCGTCTACCACTACTTCGACTCGAAGGAGGAGATCCTCAACGAGCTGTTCCTCGAGCGCTGGC
>JBPCJI010000059.1:0-5100 GCA_051005475.1 Thermoleophilaceae bacterium | reverse complement strand
TGCGGGCGTGGACGCTCACGCCGAGATCTTACCGCCGATGTTGGGGGAAATGTTGGGGAATTGGCTTTTCGCGCCACTTCCGAAACGATGCTCCGGCTAAGAAATCCCCTGTTTCCAGCCCTTTCGTGAGGAGCCCTCTTCCGGACTCGAACCGGAGACCCCTTCCTTACCATGGAAGTGCTCTACCAACTGAGCTAAGAGGGCGCTTGCGGGAGCCTAGCGGGCGCCAGCGCTCCGACGATGCGCGAGCCGCGTCGTGGGCAGTCGGCGGCCGAGCGGTGCATGCTGTGAGATGGCGGGAGCAGGATTCGAACCTGCGTAGGCATAGCCAACCGGTTTACAGCCGGTCTCCTTTAACCACTCGGACATCCCGCCTGAGCAGGCGTCAGTCTAGAGCGCGCCCTACGAGGCGTCGCGCAGGCGCTGGGCCTCGGGCAGGCACTCGAGCTTCTTCAACGTGTTGTTCTCGATCTGGCGGATGCGCTCGCGGGTCACCCCGAAGGCGCGGCCCACCTGCTCCAGAGTGCGCGCCTGGTGGCCCGTGAGCCCGTAGCGCATCTCCATCACCTCACGCTCGCGTTGTGGCAGCGCGTCGAGCGCCTTGCGCACGTTCTCGCGACGCAGGTTCTCGGAGGCCTTCTCAAACGGAGACTCGGCGGCCTCGTCCTCGACGAAGTCCCCCAGCGCCGAGTCCTCTTCCTCTCCGATCGGCTTCTCGAGCGAGACCGGCAGCTGGGCGATCCGCAGGATGTCCTTTACCTCCCGGCTCGTCCACTGCAGCTCGCGGGCAATCTCCTCCGGCACCGGCTCGCGCCCGAACTCCTGGACGAGCTGCCGCTCCACGTGGATCACCTTGTTGAGCTTCTCCACCATGTGAACCGGGATCCGGATGGTGCGCGCCTTGTCGGCGATCGCGCGCGTCACCGCCTGGCGGACCCACCAGGTGGCGTAGGTCGAGAACTTGTAGCCGCGCCGGTAGTCGAACTTCTCGACGGCGCGGATCAGCCCGAGCGAGCCCTCCTGGATCAGGTCCAGGAACGAGAGCCCCCTGCCCAGGTACCCCTTTGCGATCGACACGACCAGGCGGAGGTTCGCCTCCACCATGCGCTGCTTGGCAGCCATGTCGCCTCGCTCGATGCGCTTCGCGAGCGAGACCTCCTCGTCGGCGGACAGCAAATCGACCCGCCCGATCGATCGCAGGTAGAGCCGGAGCGAGTCGAGGCTCGGCTCCACCGTGAGGTCGATCACCGGCTTCTTCTGCATGGGCGCGGGCCCGTCGGAGGATGCCGGCTGCCCGTCGGGGGGCGCGGCCACCGGGGGTCGGCCGTCCTGGGCGACAACGTCGATCCCGTTCTCGACGAGGTGCGCGTGCAGATCGCCCACCTGCTCCTTGGTGACCTCCACCTCCTCCAGGCAGGCTGCGATCTCCTCGAAGGTCAAAAAGCCGCGCTCGCGGCCCTCGGTGACCAGCGCGCGGAGCTCCTCCACCTCGAGAGACGGCGGCTCGGGGTGCTCGACCAGTAGTGCGACGGCTTCCTGTTTGTGTCTCAACCCCTGCTCCTTCGAGCCGCTGACAATGCCCAGAACTGCCCATCCGTGCTGCTGCTATTCGGTTGTTGTCGCGTCCGCGGCGTCTGCCGCGAGGGGCTGAGCCCTTCTTGGAGCGTCTTTGGGACGTCGCAGCTTCCAGCCGTCGCCAATATAGCGCCGATCGTGCCAAACCGCACGTCCGGGCTCCAAGTATCGTCATAGACCATGATCGACCCTGCCACCCAGCCTCCCGGCGATGTCCAGTCGCGCCGCCCCGCCACACACGTGAGCCTCTCTCGCGTTGGAGTCAAGGAGGTCGAGAAAGTGGTCCGCATCCGCGTGAACGACGCGGAGCAGCTGTTCTACGCCCAGCTCGAGTGTTTCGTCGATCTCGGACCGCTACAGAAGGGCGCCCACATGTCGCGCTTCGAGGAGGTCGTAAACGAGGCGATCGACGAGGTGATCCTCGGCGAGGCATTCAAGGCGGAGACCCTGGCCCAGCACATCGCCGAGCGCGTGCGCGACCGGCAGGGGGGGCTGCGGGCGGAGGTCACCATCGCCGCTCGCTACCCAGAGCAAAAGCAGGCCCCGATCTCCGGCTCGGCCACCCAGGAGATCTACACCCTGTACGGCTCCGCGGTGGCCTCCGCGCGCGGCACCCGCCGAGTGGTCGGCGTGGAGGCACAGGGCATGACCGCCTGCCCCTGTGCCCAGGAGATGGTGGCCTCACGGTCGCGGGAGCGCCTCGAGGCCGATGGCTTCACCGAGGATGAGATCGAGCGGATCCTGCGCCTCGTGCCCGTGGCCACCCACAATCAGCGCGGCATCGGCAGGCTGTACGTCGGCTGTCCGGAGGGATGCACGCCGGCCATCGAGGCCGAGACCCTGCTCGCCATCGTGGAGCGCTCGATGAGCTCGGAGATCTACGGCCTGATGAAGCGCCCGGACGAGGTGGAGGTAGTCGAGAGGGCCCACATGCAGCCTCGCTTCGTGGAGGACTGTGTTCGGGAGATGGTCCGGATGGGAGTCGAGGCCTTCGGGGGAATCGGCGAACACGGGTTCCTGCTCGCTCGCCAGGAGAACCTCGAGACGATCCACCGGCACAGCGTGGTGGCCGAGCGGCACGGGCTGATCGGCGAGCTGGGGCGCGAGCTGGCCCACGGCATTCGGGTACCCCACCACCTGACGCTGCGCGAGTGGCTGGAGGACCGGCCGCTGCCGGGTTGAGGCTTCCGGGCCCGCCGAGGCTGCTCTCGGGGGTCGGCTTTTCGGCCAGCCCCCTGCTCTGGGACTTGCCGGGAGGCCGATCCCGCCCGAAGGCAAAAGCGTGTCCAACAACATGCAGCTCTCCCAAGACGCGGCGCTCGTGGCCGCGCTGGCCGGAACGGCCATGTCGTTCTCGCATTCGGCGGAGGATCAGGCTGAGCGCTGGCTGCGTGCGCTGAGGCTACACGGCCGGGTCGGGGCCGCGCTCCAGGCACTCGGTGTCGGCGAAGCCCCGCTGGCGACCGGGTCCGAGCCGGCGAGCCGACCCACCGGGGCGGCGCCGCTGGGTGAGGAGACCGTGGAGCTGGTGGTGCGGCGGGCGGGTGAGTTCGCGACGGGGCGGGAATCCGAGCTTGTCTGCACCGCGGATCTGCTGTTCGCGCTGTTCGAGGTCTACGACCGGCTGATCGACCGTGCGCTCTACCTGCGCGGCGCGTCGCGCGTGGAGCTCTTGGAACACCTTGCCGCCGCAGGCAGCGGGGTCGAGGCGGGCCGCTGAGCAAGCGCCCGGCGCCGCGCTATTCCCCGGTGCGGGGTGGGGCCACCGGTGCGGCGCGTGACATCCGCTCGAGCCTGCGCCGGAAGTTGAGGAAGTAGTCGGCACCGGAGACGATGGTCACCAGCACCATCGCGTAGACCAGCGCGAGGACCCAGACGGCATCCGCCTCCGGAGCCGCGATCAGGGCCAGGACGGCGGCCGACTGCACGATCGTCTTGATCTTGCCAAGGCCGCTCGCCGGGATCACGATTCCCTGCTGTCCGGCTGCGATGCGCAGTCCGCTGACCGCGAACTCGCGGGCGATGATCACCATCGCCACCCAGGCCTCCACCCGGTCGAGGCTCACGAGCGCCATCAGCGCCGCGGCTATCAACAGCTTGTCGGCCACCGGATCCATCACCTTTCCGAACGTGGTGACCGACTCGCGCGAGCGCGCGATGTAGCCGTCCAGCCCGTCCGTGAGCGCCGCCACCACGAACACCGCTGCTGCGAGCGCCGGGCCGTTCCGGGTCCCTTCCGTGAGCGCGACGACGAGCACCGGCACCAGGAGGATGCGCAGCAGGGTGAGCAGGTTGGGGAGATTGAGGGGAAACATTCGGCTGGCGCAGGGTGGGGCGTGCGAGCGCTCAGGCTATCCCGCGGCAGCCGCACGGCGGCGGCGGCTGAGCAGCTCTATCCCGAGCGTGCTGCCCACCGGCCCCAGCGGCGAAACCGTGGCGGCGAGCAACGGCCATGGGAACACGCGCCGCCGGCAGCCCGCGGCGACGGCCACGCACAGGAGGATCCATCCCACCCCATGTGACCACCCGAGCACCAGCTCGGCATCCTCGCTCCAACCACCGATCGCGAATGTGAGGAGCGCCGAGAAGAGGCACAGCTCAAAGAGCGAGAAGAGACGGACGGAGGTGAAGTAGCTCACCCCTGCAGGGTAGGAGGCGCGCCCCCGCGGCCGGCCCGCGGCAGCTGGCGCCGCAGCACGAGCAGGCCCGCGAGCGCCATGGCCGCCATGACGGCGATCGCCGCCTTGGCCTCGGGGGCCGACAGGTCGTCGAAGTTGCCCCCCAGCGCCACGTAGGCAAACACCTTCGGGGTACCACCCGCGACCGTCGCGATCCAGACGGCCGGCAGCCCGACCCGCGCGAGCCCCGCAGCGTAGTTGACCATGCCCCACGGCAGCCCGGGCACGATCCGGCTGTAGAAGACCGCGAGGAAGCCGTTGCGTCGCAGGAGCTCGTCGATGCGGGGCAGACGACTCAGCACCCGTCGCCGGAAGTCCTCGCCGGCGATCACGCGCGCGGCGCCGAACTGCAGGGCGGCCGCGACGAGCACTCCGAGCAGCGCGAGCCCCGTGCCCCCCGCGGTGCCGAAGAGCAGCCCCGTCGCGCCCGCCAGGATCGGCCACGGGACGAGGAAGTTGCCGATTCCGAAGAGAAGCGGCCAGAGAACAGGCGCGGCCGGGCCGAGGCTCTCACCAAACTCGCGGATGCGCTCGGACGAGGGAAGATTGCCGCTCACCGAGATCGCCAGCACCGCACCCGCCACGATCGCCCCGAGGACGATGCGAAGCACGAGTACCCGGCGCGGGGCCGGCGCCGGCGATGTCTCGAAGGGCACCCACCGAGCGTAGTGGGTGCCGCCGCGCGCTCATGACCGTCGCGGCAACCGGGCCTCCCCGGCGACTGCCGGGGTCTCGTTCAGCGAGAAGGGCCGGCTAGTGCGTCGCGCACGACATGCACGGATCGAAGCTGCGAATGGCCCGGAGAACGTCGATGTAGCTCTCGTTGTAGGGAGAGTTCAACAGCGGC
>JBPCJI010000058.1:0-5075 GCA_051005475.1 Thermoleophilaceae bacterium | reverse complement strand
ACGCTGGGGAGGGCGCGGCGATCGGCGCGGCGGCAGGCGGCGCGTGGGTAGACCCCATGGAGTACGTCAACGATTCGTGGCTCGACGCCCTGATCCGCGGCGCCGCGCTCCTCGTCTACCCGAGCCTCTACGAGGGCTTCGGCCTGGTGGTGGTGGAGGCGATGGCACGCGGCTGCCCGGTCGCGGCCGCCCGCGCGACCGCGCTGCCGGAGGCGGCCGGCGGCGCCGCCGCGCTGTTCGACCCGCTCGAGGAGGAGGAGATCGCGGCCAGGATCAGGGAGGTGCTCGAGGACGGTGAGCTTCGCGCCGGCATGGTCGAGCGCGGGCGGGCACGGGCCGCCGAGCTCTCCTGGGACCGGACGGCGGAGCTGACGGCCGCGGTCTACCGGGAGCTCCTGTGAAGGACACGCCCATATTCTTCGCTCGATGACCACGTCCACCGACGCTTCGGCCACAGTCGACTGGCTCGGCCTGTGCCAGCGGGCGGCGGGCGAGGCCACGCGGGTGCTCGAGCGCCACCCCCTGTCCACCGACCGGGCAGCGACCGCCGGCCAGGGAGTCGGAGGGGACATGGCGCTCGTGATCGACCGTGAGGTCGAGGACGCCGTCTTCGCGGAGCTCGAGCGGCTGGGGGAGCCGCTCACCGCCGTCTCCGAGGAGCGCGGTGAGGTGCTGATAGCCGGCGGAGGGCCCGTGCACGTGGTGATCGACCCGATCGACGGGTCACGCAACGCCAAGCGCGGCATTCCGGTATTCGCCCTGTCGATCGCGGTGGCCTCCGGTCCCACGATGGGCGACGTGGAGTTCGGCTACGTGCACGACTTCGGCCACGGCGAGGACTGGTGGGCGCAGCGCGGCGAGGGTGCCTATCTGGAAGGCGAGCGGGTGCGCCCGCTGGCCAGCGAGGGCGAGCTCGAGATGGTCGGGCTCGAGACGGTCCACCCCACCCTGATCGCCCGCTATGCCGACGCCCTGATCGCCACCGGCGCCTCGCGGCTGCGCGGCATCGGCTCGATCGCCCTCTCGCTCTGTTACGTGGCCGCCGGGCGCTTCGACGGGATGCTGACCCTCGGGGACACGCGCTCGGTGGACTGTGCGGCCGGGCAGCTGATCGTCCGCGAGGCGGGCGGCGCCGTGGCCTTCCCCGAGGCGGGCGAGGACCCGCTGGCCGCCACGCTTGACCTCGACGTGCGCTACCGCGCCTTCGCCGCGGCCACGCCGGCGCTGCTCGAGCGCCTGCTGGAGATCGGCGTCTGAGTCTCGCCGCGGATGGACACGGCGATCCTCCTGATCAGCGCCGACCGCGCGGACTGCCTCGAGCACTCGCTGCCCCTGGCACTCGCCCAGGAGGGCGCCGAGGTCACGGTGATCGACAACGCCTCGAGCGACGCCACGGGACAGCTCGCCCGCGAGAGCGGCGCCCGCCACCTGCGCCTGCCCGAGCGGATTAGCTGGGCCGCGGCCAACAACCGCGGCATCGAGACCACCGAGGGCGGGGCGGTCCTGCTGCTGAACGCCGACTGCTTCCTCGATCCGGGGTTCCTCGCCGCCGCCGCGCCGCGGCTCGGCGAGGACGGCGTGGGGTCGGTCACGCCGGAGCTGCTGCGCACCGAGGGCCCGCTGCCCGAACAGCGCCTCGATGCGATCGACTGCGTCGGGATCTCCCTCGACCGCCGCCGCAAGAACACGCTGCTCGGCCACGGCAGGCCGGCGCTCGCCTACGACGAGCCCGGCCCGGCCTTCGGTCCCGACGGCGCGGCGGCGCTCCTGCGGCGGGAGATGCTCGAGGACTGCGCGCTCGAGGGCCAGGTGCTCGACGAGACACTCGAGAAGTGGGCCTCCGACGTGGACTTGACCTGGCGCGGCCACGTGCTCGGCTGGCGCTCGGCCTACGAGCCTCGGGCACGCGGCTGGCACATCCGCTCCTACAGCCCCTCTACCCGCGCGGCCGTGCCGCCACGGGACAGGCGGATCCAGTTTCGCAACCGCTACCTGATGATGGCCGCCAACGACACGCCGGCGGGCCTTGCTGGCGACCTCCCGCGGATCCTGGCCTACGAGGTCCTGGCGCTCGGCCACGTGCTGCTGCGCGAGCGCCACCTGCTGCGGGGCTATGTCGAGGCGCGGCGGCTGTTGCCGCGCGCGCGGCGCCGACGGGAGCTGATCGATCGCAAGCTGCGCGAGAGCGGTCGTGGCCGCTGCGAGGTGCCCTTCGGGCTGGAGCCCACACCGTGATCTCCGCCGTGATCGCCACGCACGACCGCGCCGAGCGCCTCGAGGCGCTCCTGCGGAGCCTGGCGGCCCAAACCGGCGCGTCGGTCGACGCGATCGTCGTGGACGACGGTTCGACCGATGCCACCGCGGAGCTGCTCGAGCGCGGCGTGGACGGGCTTCAGCTGCGGGCGCTGCGTCACGATCCACCACGCGGCCCGGCCGCCGCGCGCAACGCCGGCTGGCGCGCCGCGCACCGCAGGCTGGTGGCATTCCTCGACGACGACGTGGTGGCGGATGCCGACTGGGCGCGAGCGCTGCTGGACGCCCACGGCCGTGCGCCCGGGGCCGTGATCCAGGGCCGCACCGACCCCGATCCCGACGAGCTGGCCCGCGCCGGCGTTTACCGCCGCTCGCGCGAGGTCACGGGGCCGGACCCCGCCTATCCGGCGTGCAACATCGCCTACCCGCGTGGGCTGCTCGAGCGACTCGGCGGCTTTCACGAAGGGTTCCGCCGGCCCTCCGGCGAGGACACCGACCTTGCCTGGCGCGCGCGCGCCGCCGGTGCCCCGACGCTCTACGAGGACGCCGCCCGCGTGCGCCACGCCGTGTATGCCGGCGGACTCGCCGGTCTCCTGCGCGACACCGCCCGCTGGGAGGACACGGTGCTCGCGCTCAAGCGCAATCCGGAGCTGCGCTCCTCCTACCACCACGGCGTCTTCTGGCAGCAGAGCCACGAGCTGCTCCTGGCCGCACTGGCGGGGTTCGCGCTCGCCCGGCGCACGCGGGGGGTCTCGCTCGCCCTGACGGCCCCGTACGCGCTCCACTACGCCGCGCACCACCGGCGGGCGGCCGGCGCGCTCGCTGCGCTACCCGGATACGCGCTGGTCGACGCCGCGGAGATGCTCGCCCTGCTGCGCGGAAGCGTCCGCCACCGCACCTTCGTCGTGTGAGCAGAGCCCGTTCTCTAAGGTGCGACGGGATGGTCGCAAATTCCGCAGCGCATGCCCCCGCGGTGCCCGACGGCCGCACCGAGATCTTCGACATCGGGATCCAGACGGCGCCGCCCGCCGAGCTGCTCCGACGCATCCTCGGCCTGGTCGAGGAGGGTGGGCGCAGCCGGGTCAGCTACGTGAACGCACACGTGCTCAACCAGTCGCTGGCGAGCCCCGAGCTGCGCGACGCGCTCCAACACTCCGACCTCGTCTACTGCGACGGTTACGGGGTGCGCCTCGCGGCGCGGCTGATCGGTCTTCCCGTGCCCCACCGGATGACCGGCGCCGACTGGATCTGGGGGGTCGCGGCGCTGTGCCAGGAGCGGGGCCGCTCGATCTACCTGCTGGGATCTGACCCCGGCTCCTCGACCGACGCCGCCGCCGCGCTCAAGCGCTGGTACCCGCGCCTGCGCGTGCTCGGCACCCACCACGGCTACTTCGACCCCGGCAGCCCCCACTCCGAGCGGGTGCTGGAGGACATCGCCGGGCTGGAGCCCGACATCGTCCTCGTGGGGATGGGCACGCCCCAGCAGGAGCTGTGGGTGGAGCACAACCGCGACCGCATCGAGGCGCCCGTGGTGTGGACCGTCGGCGCGCTCTTCGACTACCTCTCGGGCCGCACCCCGCGCGCGCCCCACCTGATCGCCGACAACGGCTTCGAGTGGATCTTCCGCCTGGCCGTCGAGCCGCGGCGCATGTGGCTGCGCTACCTGCTCGGCAACCCGGCGTTCCTGTACCGGGTGCTCGAGGAGCGCCGCAGGCTCGTGGGTCGCCGCCGCCGGGGATGACCGTCCTCGCCGTCCGTCCCGCCCGCAGCCGGCTCACCGGCCCCGCGATCGCCGCCGGCATCCTGCTCGTGGCCGGCTGGCTCGGCGTGGAGGCCCACGGCGGGCGGGTGCTCGACGCCGTGCCGGACACCGTGCGCGCCGGTGTGCCCGCGGTGGCGCTGTTCGCGCTGTGCGGATACCCGGCCGCCCGGCTCGCTCTGCCGGAGCGGATGCGGCCACATCTTGCGCTGATGACGCTGCCGATCGGCGCCGTCACGTCGAGCCTCGCGCTCACGTTCCTGGGCATCGCGCGGCTGCCATTCGAGGTGAGCCTCGGCTTGGTGATCGCGACAGCGGCGGGAGCCACCGTCGTCGTGCACATGCGTCTTGGCACGGCCCGGCCACGTGAGGAGGACCTCGAGGCCGCGGGCTCGCCCGCGCTTCGCGTGCTCTGGCCCGCCTACGTGGCGGCGCTGCTGGTGGCGCTCACGCTGCTGCCCGCCTTCCGCGAGGGCAGCATGGCGGTGCTCGGGCAGAATCCCGACGCGCATCTGGTGACCGGTGCGGCCGAGGTCGTGCGCGTGGGCTCGCCGACCCACGTCGATCCCGACCTCCCGGTGGACCGTGTCTCGCCGCTGTGGCGCTCGAAGTACCCGATCTTCTACAGCCTGGCCGCGGTCTCCTCGCTGTCGGGGCTCGACCCGATCCGGGTCTTCCCCGTGCTCTCGGGGATCCTGATGGCGATGTTCGGCGTGGGCGCGTTCGTGCTCGCCTTCTACGTGCTCGGCGCGGGGCCCCTGCTCTCGCTGGCGGCGATGGGCCTTGCGCCGCTTGATCGCGTGCTGACCTACGTGACCGTCCATCCGTACTACAACCAGCTGTGGGGAACCTTCGCGCTGCCGTTCATCCTCGCCTTCGGGTTTCTCCTCCTGCGCGAGCCGAGCAGGCGGTGGGGGATCCTGTTCGGCCTGTTCGCGGCGATCGGCGTCTTCGCCTACCCGCTGATGCTACCCTTCCCGGCGGTCGCGGTCGGCGTGGCCGCCGTGCTCGAGTGGCGCCGACGGCGAGCCGCCGGGGAGCCGCTCCCGCGCCTGAGGCGGCC
>JBPCJI010000057.1:0-4410 GCA_051005475.1 Thermoleophilaceae bacterium | reverse complement strand
CGGTGAGGGCAGCGACGATCTGCGCGGCGGCCTGGTAGCCGGCCCGGTCGGTGGCCTCCGCGGTGGATGCGCCGAGGTGCGGGGTCACGACCACGTTCGGGTAGCCGAAGAGCGGGTGCTCGAGCATCGGCTCCTCGCGGAAGACGTCGAGCGCGGCACCGGCGACCTTGCCGGAGTCGATCGCGTCCTTCAGGTCCTCGTCCACGATCAACGGCCCGCGCGCCACGTTGATCACGCGCACGCCGTCCTTCATCTTCGAGAACGCCTCGGCGTCGAGCCAGTCCTCGGTCTCGCGCGTCTTGGGCAGGTGCACGGTCACGAAGTCCGCGCGCGCATAGAGCTCATCGGAGGTGGCGGCGCGCTCGACCCCAAGCTCGGCAAAGCGCTCTTCCGCCACGTAGGCGTCGAAGGCCAGCACGTGCATGCCGAAGGCCTTCGCGCGCTCGGCCACCAACTGGCCGATGCGGCCGAACCCGAGAATGCCCAGCGTCTTCTCAAAGAGCTCCACGCCGCTGTACCTGGAGCGCTCCCAGGCGCCTGCGGTCAGCGAGCCGTGCGCCTGCGGAACGTTGCGCGCCAGCGCCAGCAGCAGCGCCACCGTGTGCTCGGCCGCCGTGATCACGTTTGACTGCGGGGCGTTCACCACCACGATCCCCCTGCGCGTGGCCGCATCCACGTCCACGTTGTCGACGCCCACCCCGGCGCGGCCCACCGCTCGCAGGCGCTCCGCCCGCTCGATCAGGGCCGCCGTCAGCTGGGTGGCCGAACGGATGAGGATGCCGTCGAACTCGCCGATCCGGCGCTCGAACTCGTCCTGGCCCCAGTCGTCGCCGAGCTCCACCTCGAAGCCGGCGTCACGAAGGAGGTCGACCCCCGAGTCCCCGATCTTCTCCTTGACGAGGACCTTCGGGGCACTCACGCGCTTGCGCCGGAAGTGACCCCGGCGTCCAGGAACACGCCTTGCGCCGCTGCGACCCCGGCGCCGAGATTCGCCTCGTGGCCGAGCTCCCGGAGCGTCATCTCGAGACCGGCGACCGCGGTGAGGATGTCGAACTTGCCGAAGTACCCGCAGTGGGCGATCCGGCAGATCCGCCCCTTCAGCTTGCCCTGCCCGCCGGCAATCGTGATGCCGTGGCGCTCGCGCATCAGCTTGGGGACCTTCGCGCCGTCGATGTCCTCGGGCAGCTTGATCGCCGTGCAGACGTTCGCGCCCTCGTCCTCGGGGCCGAAGAGCTCGAGCTCCATCCCGGCGGCCGCGGCCCGCGCTGCGCGTCCGAGCAGGCGGTGGCGCTCGAAGACCTCCTCCATTCCCTCCTGCTCGATCAGGCCGAGTGCCACGTCGAGCGCGCGGATCAGGCCCACGGCGGGGGTGAACGGGCTGTCGGGCGGCTCGGCCCGCTGGCCTTTCACGGTCTTCTGCCAGTCGAAGTAGTAACGGCCGCCCGGCCGCTCCGCGGCATAGGCGAGCGCCGCCTCGCCCGCGCTCACGAAGCCGAGGCCCGGCGGCGTCATCAGCGCCTTCTGCGAGCCGGCGACCACCACGTCGAGGTTCCACTCGTCCTGGCACACCGGAACCGCCCCGGCGGCCGAGACGGCGTCGACGGCGATCAGCGCCCCGTGGGCGTGTGCGACCTCGGTCAGGTCTCGCACGTCGTTCACGACACCGGTCGAGGTCTCTGAAAGGGTCGTGAACAGGACCTTCACATCGGGGTTCTCGCCGAGCAGGCGCTCGACCTCCGCGGGCTCGACCTTGTTGCCCCAGCCCGAGTCGTGGTGCACCGTCGCGGCCCCATACGCCTCGCACAGCTCGGCCCAGCGCTCGCCGAACTTCCCGCAGGAGACCACCAGCGCCGGATCGCCGGGCCGGACGAGGTTCGCGACCGCGGACTCCATCGCTCCCGAGCCGGAGCAGGAGAAGACGAGCACGTCCCCCTCGGTGCCGAACACCGGGCGCAGCCGCCGCAGGGCCCTGGCGTATACCTCGATGAAGGCCGGTGCGCGGTGGTAGAGCATGGGCTCGGCCATCACCTGGGACACGGCGGGAGGCACCGGCGTCGGGCCGGGCGTCATCAGGTACTGCTTGAGGTGCTGGTCGGCCATAGGACGCGCGAGGATACAGAGGGGGTGGATCAGCGCAGCAGGGATGCGGCCAGCCGAACGGCCAGCGCGCCCAATCGGATGGTCGTCTCGAAGCCGTCCGGGGAGCTGCCACCCCCGTCCAGCTCGTCATCGAAGTCCTGGCGGAAGCCCTCGTCCGTGGCGTAGATGATCGCGAACAGCAGCCAGAAGACCGTCGCGAGGATCGAAAGGCCCAGCGTGACGATGCCCGTGATGAAGCCGGCCTGGGCCACGCCGCGGTGCTTGGGGGTCTCCCCGCGATCCACCCGGGCGCGCCCCTTGCGCGAGTAGTAGATCCCGAGGGCGGCGCAGACGATCGAGATGATGCTGGACGTGCCGACCGAGAGCATGAGCAGGGTACCGGCGGTGACCGACAGGACCAGGCCGGCGACCGCGGCTCCGTTGTCCGGCGCCGCCGGGTCCGGCGCATGGCCCCAGGCCGGCGCCGCGCCCTGTGGCCCGCCGGAAGGAGGGGCACTCCAGCCGCTCTGCCGGGGGGCCGGCTGGTGCTCCCGGGGGGCGGGCTGGTGCTCCCGGGGCGGCGCGAAGCCCTGGTACCGGGGCGAGGCGGCCTGTTCTCGAACGGGTGGCGCTTGTGGGCCCGACAGCTCGGGAGGAGGGCCGAGATCGGGCTCCGGACCGGCGGGCTCGGGTGGCAGGAATCCGACGCGCGGCCCGCTTTCGGGCTGGTCTCCCACCGTCTAGAACTCCGTGTCGATCCAATCCATCATCGAGCGCAGCTCCTTGCCCTCCCGCTCGATCTGGTGCCGGGAGCCCTCCTCGCGCATGCGCAGGAAGTTCTCCTGTCCGGCCCTGTTCTCCGCGATCCACTCGCGGGCGAAGTCGCCCGACTGGATCTCGCCGAGGATCTGCTTCATGGCCGCCCGCGTGGGCTCGCCGATGACCCGCTCCCCGCGGGTCAGGTCACCGTACTCGGCGGTGTTCGAGATCGAGTACCGCATCCCGGTGATGCCCTTCTCGTACATCAGGTCCACGATCAGCTTCAGCTCGTGCAGGCACTCGAAGTAGGCGAGCCGCGGGTCATAGCCCGCCTCCACGAGCGTCTCATAGCCGGCCCGGACCAGCTCCGTGACGCCGCCGCAGAGCACCGCCTGCTCGCCGAACAGGTCGGTCTCCGTCTCGTCCTTGAAGGTCGTCTCGATCACCCCGGCACGGGTGCAGCCGATGCCCTTCGCGTACGCGAGGACCAGGTCGCGCGCGGTGCCGCTCTCGTCGGCGTGGATGGCCACGAGGCCCGGCACGCCGTTGCCCGCGCTGAACTGGCGGCGCACGAGGTGCCCAGGGGCCTTGGGCGCCACCATCCCCACATCCACGCCGGCGCTCGGCGCGATCTGGTCGTAGTGGATCGAGAAGCCGTGGGCGAACATCAGAAGGTTTCCGGGCGCGATCCCGTCGCTGATCTCCGACTCCCAGATCTCCGCCTGCTTCTCGTCGGGCAGCAGGATCATCACGACCTCGCCGCGGCTGGCGGCCTCGGCCACCGACACCACCTCGAGGCCGTCGCCCTGCGCCTTTGCCACCGAGGAGGAACCCTGACGGAGCCCGACGACCACATCCACCCCGGACTCCTTGAGGTTCAGCGCGTGCGCATGGCCCTGCGAGCCGTAGCCGAGGATCGCGACGGGCTTGCCGTCGAGCTTGCCGAGGTCTGCATCTTTGTCGTAGATCACGGCGGCGGACTCTATTCGGTGGGGGCCAGATGGTCACGCTGCAGCTTGCCGGCCGCGTTTCGCGGCAGGCGCCCGACCCGTCGGATCCGCTTGGGCACCTGGTAGCCGGCGAGGTACTCGCGGCAGAACGCCAGCAGGTCGTAGTCGCTCACCGGCTCCCGCTCCACCACGAAGGCGGTGACGGCCTCCCCCCACTCCGCGCTCGGCGCTCCCGCCACCGCGGCGTCCCTGATCGCGGGATGGGCGAGCAGGACCGCCTCGACCGCAGGCGGGGAGACCTTCTCCCCCCCGGTGATGATGAGATCCTCGCTGCGGCCCTCCACGTGCAGGTGCCCGCGCCGGTCGAGCCTGCCGCGGTCCCCCGTGTGAAGCCAGCCGTCCGCGGCGAGGGCGTCAGGGGCCACCATCTCCCCGCGGACAAGGATCTCGCCATCCGCGCCGGCCCGGAGCTCCGCGCCGGGCACCGGTGGGCCAGCCGCCTCCCACGGCTCGGTGACCACCACCTGCGAGCAGTTCTCCGTCATGCCGTAGGTGCAACGGACCGTGATGGCGCTCTCGCGCGCCCACTCGAGCAGGTCGGGGGAGATCGGCCCGCCACCGA
>JBPCJI010000056.1:0-21606 GCA_051005475.1 Thermoleophilaceae bacterium | reverse complement strand
GCTCGGGGGCACGGGGCAGGCCGAGCTCGGCGGCCAGGCGGGTGAAGGGCTCTTCCAGCTCACCCACCACGGCACGGCGATCACTCATCAGCTCGAGGCCGTGGCGGGCCAGCTCGGTGTCCCACTGGGCGAGCAGCGACGAGCTCGAGTGGCCGGCCCGCACGCGGGCGATCAGCGCGTTGCGCTGGGCCAGGGCTCGGGAGTACGCCGCCCGTGTGGCTGCCCGGCTGGGACGGAGCGCGGTGACCACCTGGTCGAGGTGTGCCCGGCGAAGGGCAGGCGCGCCCTTCACGAGCTCCAGGCGGTCCGGCAGGAAGACGCTCACGAGGGGGCGGGCTGTGGAGTCCGACAGGCGCTCCACCGGTGCTCCGTCGACCCTCATGTGCTTGGGCTCGCCGGGGGCGAAGCCCACCTCCAGGCGGTGGCCGTCGCCGTGGTCGTCCTCGGTGTCGAGCACCACCCGGGTGAGACGCTGGCCGGCCCGGACGCACTCGCGCTCATTGGAGGTACGGCACGAGCGGCCGGAGGCCCAGAAGTAGAGGGCCTCGAGCAGGTTGGTCTTGCCGGCTCCGTTGGGGCCCACCAGGACGGTGAGCCCGTCACCGGGGGCTACTTCTGCGCGCTCGTAGTTGCGAAAGTCGCGGAGGCTGACGGCTGTGACCCGCACGGGTCCGGGCCGCGTCAGACGTTCAGCCGAATTGGCATGACGAGGTAGATGAACCCGCCGTCGTCGCCTGACTGGATCAGGCCGGGCCGCAGCGGGCTGATCAGCTTCAGCACCAACTCGTCGGTCTCGGCGCTCTCAAGTCCGTCCCGGAAGAATTCAGGATTGAACCCGATCTCAAAAGGTTCGCCCTTGAACGGAACCGGGAGCGACTCGCTGGCCTCACCCACGTCCGGGGTCTGCGCAGAGATTTCGAGTGCGCCCTCCGCGAACGCCAGGCGTAATGGGGCGTTCTTCTGCGCCAGCAGGCTGATCCGGCGGACGACCTCGAGCAGCTCGCCGCGTTCGACTCGCAGCTCGTGCTCGTAGGCCTCGGGCAGCAGCTGTTGATAGTTCGGGAATCGACCTTCCACCAGACGAGAGGACAGCACGACGTTCCCGGCCGAAAAGACCACCTGGTTCGCGAGCGCCGTCACTTCGATCTGCTCGGCACCGTTTGCGGTGGCGATCCGGCTGAGCTCCTGGAGCGTGCGCGCCGGAACGTTGGCTTCGAGCGCCCCCGTGAGCGGCGCTGAGAGCTTGGTCTCCTTCACCGAGAGCCGGTAGGAGTCCGTGGCGACCATGCGTAGGTCGGCACCCTCGACCGTTACCAACACGCCGGTGAGGTGGGGGCGCGTCTCGTCCCTCGATGCCGAGCGAGCCACGCGTCCGATCGTCTCGATGAAGGCCGGTGCGGGGACTGCAAGGGCGGCGGCATGATCGGCGGCGGGAAGTTTCGGGAAGTCCTCGAGAGGCAACGTGCGGAGGTGAAAGCGCGCAGATCCCGCTATCACCTCGAGGTCTTGTTCGGCGGGTCTGTACTCGAGGGACATCGACTCCTTGGGGAGCGAGCGAGCGACGTCGAGCAGTAGCCGACCGGGCACCACGACTGAGCCTTCACTCTCAACCTCTGCGTCGAAAGCGGCGCGGATACCCAGGTCCGCATCGGTCGCCTGCAGTTCTACCGAGCCGTCCTCGAGCCGGATCAAGACACCGGCGAGGGTTTGGATGGCGCTGCGAGTTGAAGCGGCACGTGCTGCGATGCCGAGTTGCGTCAGAAACGTTTCACGGGAAACAGAAAGCTTCAAGGAGTCCTATCCATTCGAGAGAGAAAGTAGGGGATGTGGAAAAGGGGGAGAAGGCGTGAAAAGACCCCGGTGGCACCGTTCGCGGCTGTGGATAGCCCTGGGGAGGAAGCGTTGATTCTGACAGCCCGAGCGGCCGTCACGGCTTGTTGCTCAAGCTCTGGCGGAGGTTTTCCACAGTGCTTGCAAGCTCGGCATCGAACGCGAGCTCGCGTTCGATGCTCCGGAGCGCCGAAAGGACGGTGCTGTGGTCGCGCCCACCAAACGCGCGGCCGATCTGTGGCAGGCTCTGAGCAGTGAGATCGCGTGTCAGGTGCATGGCGACCTTTCGTGCCAGCGCGACCTGTGGCCGACGATCGCGCGCGACGAGCGCTTCCGGCGTCACGCCGAACGCGCCCGAGGTGGCCGCCAGGATCTCCGCGACTCCACAGGCCTTTTGCCGGCCACCCACCCCGAGGCGTCCGAGCAGGTGCCGCGCCAGCTCTGCCGTGGGCGGCTCGCCTCGCAAGGAGGCGTAGGCCACGACCTGGATCAGGGCCGCCTCGAGGGCTCGGACGCTGGTGGTCACATGGCCGGCAATCTCGGCAAGGAGGTCCGGCGGAGCGTCGATGGAGTCCAGGCGCGCCCGGCTTTCGAGGATGGCTTGCCGTACGAGAACGTCTGGCACCTCCAGGCCGACCACCAGCCCGGACCCAAACCGCTCGCTGAGGCGCTGCTCGAGGCCGTGTAACTCCTTGGGGCTGCGATCGCTCGTCATGACGAGTTGGCGCCCGGACTCCCGCAGATCGTTGAACGTGTGAAACAACTCCTCCTCGGTGGCCAGCTTCTCCGCCAGAAACTGGACGTCATCCAGGAGCAGCACGTCCACGCTGCGAAAGCGTTCCTTGAAGGAGCGCATCGCGCTGGTCTGGATGGCGCCCACGAACTCGCTCGTGAACTCCTCAACGGTGGCGTACCTCACGGTGAGGCCGGCGCCGTGCCGAAGGACGAAGTTGCCGATCGCGTGCAAGAGGTGTGTCTTTCCCAACCCCGGCGGGCCGTGGATAAAGAGCGGGTTATATGCCTGGCCGGGAAGCTCGGCGACGGCCAGGGCCGCGCCGTGCGCGAACCGGTTCTCCTTTCCGATGACGAACTCCTCGAAGGTGTACTTGGGGTTGAGTGCGCCACCCGCGCAGGCCGGGCGGCGGTAGCCCCCCCCGCTCTCCTCACGCCACTCCGCGTCGACGATCTCGACTACCGCTCCCGCCTTGAACCCCCGCCGGGCGGCCTCACGGATGAGCGGGAGATAGCGGTCCCGCACCCACGTGCGGATGTGATCGGGGGCCCGCACGAACAGCGTCTGCCCGCCCACCCCCGCCAACTCCAACGGGTCGAGCCAGAGGTGGAACTGGAAGTCGGGCACCTCCCGCCGCAGTTCTTTGCGGATGCGCTCCCAGATGGGCTGGAGTTGTTCGGGAGCAGGCAAGCGCGCGCCCTCCAGGGCTCGATGAGGCAAACGGATGACATCAGAGAGGCCGCGCGCGGCTGGAGTTGTCGGCGGACCTCGGAAGCGCGAGTCTACACGCGCCCGGCGTCCGGATCGACGCCGTAGGAGGTGGCCTCGACACGACCTCGCAAAACGCGCGAAACGCGCCCCCGCCGGCGCGCCGGCGGGGCTGCCGGAGTGCCGCCCGGCCCCCCGCGCCAGCCTCCCTATACTGCCTTCTCGGAGAGCCTGATGAAACGCACCTATCAGCCAAAGAAGCGCAAGCGCGCCCGCACGCACGGGTTCCGCGCCCGGATGCACACGCGGGCCGGTCGCCAGATCCTGAAGCGCCGCCGTGCCAAGGGCCGCAGCCGGCTCACGCCCTGATAGCGATGTCCTCGGATCACGGCCGCTCGGGCGCGCCCCGGAAGCGCCGCAGGCTCTCGCGCAGCGGCGAGTTCGATCGCGTCTACCGCGAAGGTCGCTCCCACGCAAACCGCTACCTGGTGGTCTACTCCTTCCCACGCGGCGGAGAAGAGCAGCCCCAGCCCAGGCTTGGAGTATCGGTCGGCCGGAAGGTCGGCGGCGCGGTGGACCGCAATCGGGTCAAGCGCATGTTGAGAGAGGTGTTCTGGAAGACCGCGGAAGGGCTGCCGGCGGGCCACGACTTCGTCATCGTCGCCCGGCCGGATGCCGGCCGGCTCGCGGTGGATCACGGTGAGGAGGGGATCGCGAGGGCGCTCGCCGAGGTGTTGTCGGAGGCCGGACTGGCACGGGGTGAGGGCGCGTGATGTCCCCTCGGGCACTGGCCGTCGTTCCCGTGCGCTTCTATCAGCGCGCCATCTCCCCGGTCCTGCCGCGGCGGTGCAAGTACTACCCCTCCTGCTCGCAGTACGCCGTTACGGCAATCCGGCGGTACGGCATACTGAGGGGCTTGGTCCTGACCGCCTGGCGCCTCCTGCGCTGTAATCCCTGGAGCCACGGCGGAGTCGACCTTCCCGAGGACCAGAAGGTTTTTCGCCCGCAGGGCTGATCCCAATGTTCGAGCTCGCCATCGTCCCCCAGTCAATCCTCGACGGTTTCGAGAGCATCCTGCAGTTCTGGCAGGGCATCACGGGCAGTTGGGGCGTGGCGATCATCCTGCTGACCTTCACGATCCGGCTCGTGATCCTGCCGCTCACCTTCAGCTCGGTGAAATCGCTGCAGAAGATGCAGGTGCTCCAGCCGGAGATCAAGAAGCTCCAGGAGCGCTACAAGGACGACAAGCAGCGCCAGCAGCAGGAGATGATGAGGTTCTACAAGGAGCGGCAGGTCAACCCGCTCGCCTCCTGCCTCCCGCTGCTGCTGCAGGTCCCGTTCTTCATCGCGCTGTTCGAGCTTCTGCGCAGCAAGTCGTTCCGGCAGGACATCGAAGGCGACGAGAGCTTCCTGTTCATTCCCGACCTCGCGGAGAACCTGACGGGGGAGCCGGCCATCCTCGCGCTGATGATCGTGCTCTACGTGGGCACCCAACTGATAGCGAGCCTCATCACCTCGATCGGCGGCGACAAGACCCAGCAGCGGATCATGCTCGCGCTGCCCTTCGTCTTCGTCGTCTTCATCATCAACTTCGAGGCGGGGTTGATCGTCTACTGGATAACCACGAACGTATGGACGATTGGCCAGCAGCTGGTGGTGCGAAAGCTCTACCCGAGACCCGATCTTTCCACGGCCGATCAGGAGCCGGACGACAAGCCCCCGCCGGCGCGCGGCAAGCCGCCGAGGCCTGCAGGGGGCAAGCCGGCACGCGCCGGCGCGGCGGTCGCCGCCGGCAGGGCGGGTGGGAGTGCGAACGGTGGAACGCCAAAGGCACCACGCGGCTCTCCGCGCAAGAAGAAGAAGCGTTCGGGCCGGCGGCGGTAGCCGGTGCCCGACGGCTCGGGAAGCGAAGGCGACCCGCACCCCGAGGACCTGTCCGTTGAGGCCGCGGCCGAGACGCTCGGGGCCGCCAAATGGAGTGCCATGAAGCAGCTCGAGCCCCGTTTCCCCGGGATAACCGCCGACTGCGTCCGCTTCGAGGTGATCGACGAGGGCAACGGCCGCCCCGCACGGGTGCGGGGCGAGGTCGACGAGGGGGCCTGGCGCAATGTGGCCGGGGAGGAGCTGCCCGCCGAGCCCGCCGAGCGGCTGAGGGCGCTCGTCACGCGTGTCGTGCAGGCGCTCGGACTCCGCGCGACCGTCCATGTCGAGGAGTCCGCGGAGGAGATCCGCGCGACCGTCAACGGTGAGGACCTCGGTCTCCTGATCGGAAAGCACGGGTCGACGATCGACGCCCTCCAGCACATCGGGATGCGCGCCGCCCTACGTGGGCGCGAGGAGCGAAAGCAGGTGGTCGTCGACGCCGCCGGCTACCGGGAGCGGCGCGAGGCGGCCCTGCAGCGGGCGGCCGACCGTGCCGTGTCGGACGCCCTCAGCTTCGGACGCCCGGTGGAGCTCGAGCCGATGAGGGCGCTCGAGCGCAAGGTCGTGCACATGTATCTGCGCGACCGCACCGAGGTGGAGACTCACAGCGAGGGTGACGAGCCCGACCGGCGCCTCGTGATCACGCCCGTGCGGCGTGAATCCTGACCGCTCGAGACGCCGGCGGACTACCGCGTCTGCAGTCATCTCGAGGCAGCCGCGCGCCGGCGCCTGACGCGGGGGCCTCGGGACTGAGCGTTTCACGGGAAACAGTCGAGGCGCTCGCCGCCCGCCACGGGCTGCCCGGTTCGACAGCGGGGCCCCTCTGGGCGCTGCTCGAGGCACTGCAGCATGAACCGGACCCGCCGACGACGCTCCGATCGCCGGAGGAGGCGATCGCCGGGCATCTGGCCGACAGCCTCAGCGGCCTCGCGGTGCCCGAGCTTTCGCAGGCGGGCCGTATCGCCGATTTGGGTGCCGGAGCGGGGTTTCCGGGCCTGGCCCTGGCGGCGGCGATCCCCGCTGCGCGCGTGGACCTGATCGAGTCCAACGCGAGAAAGTGCGCCGTGATCGACCGGCTCGCGGCCGCTGCGGGGCTGCTGGGCTCGCGATCGGTCCCCCACCGGGCGGAGGAGTGGGCCGCCGGGGACGGCGCTGATGCCTATGACGCCGTGACGGCGCGGGCGCTGGCCCCGCTGGCGGTGCTGGCCGAGTACGCGGCGCCGCTGCTGCGACAGGGTGGCGTGCTGGTGGCTTGGAAGGGCGCTCGCGATGCGCAGGAGGAAGCGGCGGGCCGCGCCGCGGCCGAGCGCCTCGGACTTCGCGCCCATGCCGTCCTGCGGGTCGAGCCGTTCCCCGGCGCCCGTGAGCGCCACCTCCACGTCCTCTCCAAGGTCCTGCCGACGCCGGCGGGATTCCCTCGACGCGTGGGGGTCGCCCGCAAGCGACCGCTTGCGTGAGGGACTTGGTGGGCTGCCCGCGGGGCGGCTGCGGTTGCGACCGCATCCCTGGCCGCTCGGGCAGGAGAGAGGCGTTCGGCCCCGAACCATGGGCCGAGGGGCCGATTCCGACCGCTCGCACCCTTACGGTGAGGCCAGATGGGAACGATCTTCGCGATTGCCAATCAGAAGGGCGGCGTGGGCAAGACCACGACAGCCGTGAACGTCGCGGCCAGCGTGGCCGAGGCGGGGCACCAGACGCTGCTCGTGGACCTCGACCCGCAGTGCAACGCCACCGTCGGGCTCGGCCTGCCAAAGGACACCTCCCCGAACATCTACGACTGCCTCGTGGGCGGGACCACGGTGGCCGAGGTCGCCCGGCCCACGGCCTTCCCCAACCTCTCCGCCGCCGCGGCCACCCCCGACCTCGCCGGGGCGACCGTGGAGCTGCCCCGCATGCCCGGCTCGGAGACCCGCCTGCGCGAGCAGCTCGGTGCGGTCCGTGAGCGCTATCTGTTCACCCTGCTCGACTGCCCGCCGTCGCTCGGTCCACTCACGGTCAACGCCCTCGTTGCCGCCGACCGCGTGATCGTGCCGGTCCAGACCGAGTACTTCGCGCTCGAGGGCCTCGCGGGTCTGCTCGACACGCTGTCGCTGATCCAGCGCGAGCTCAACCCGCGCCTCACGGTCGCCGGGATGATCCTCACGATGCACGACGGGCGCACGAAGCTGGCCCAGCAGGTGGAGCGGGAGGTGCGTGAGCACTTCCCCGAGCTCGTCTTCGACACCGTGATCCCGCGCAACGTGCGCCTGGGAGAGGCGCCGAGCTTCGGCGTCCCGGTGATCCGCCACGCGCCCACGAGCCCGGGGTCGGCCGCCTATCTCAAGCTCGCCAGGGAGGTGGCCGCGCGTGCCTGATTCGCAGGCCCAGCCACGGGGAGGTGGCCGCGGAATGGGCAGAGGCCTCGCGGCCATCCTTCCCCGCTCGCGCGCGGACGAGGCGGGCCTTCGTGAGCTGGCCCTCGACCTGATCAAGCCCAACCCGCGCCAGCCTCGACGGGACTTCGACGAGGAGGCGCTGCTAGCCCTCTCCGAGTCGATCGGAAGTCGCGGGCTGCTCCAGCCGATCCTCGTCCGCCCACTCGCCGGGGGCAAGTTCGAGCTGGTCGCCGGCGAGCGCCGGCTCCGCGCCGCAAAGCTCGCCGGCCTGGAGTCGATCCCGGCCGTGATCCGCCACGCCGAGGACTGGGAGCGCCTCGACCTCGCACTGGCCGAGAACATGGCGCGGGTGGACCTCAACCCGATCGAGGAGGCCCGCGCCTGTGCCATGCTCGTCGACGATCTCGGGCTCACCAAGGGCGAGGTCGGGCGGCGGATCGGCAAGAGCCGCGTGGCCGTCTCCAACCTGATCCGCCTCCTCGAGCTCCCCGACGAGGTGCTCGAGATGGTCGAGTCGGGCATCCTTTCGGAGGGTCACGGCCGGGCGATCCTGCAGTGCAAGTCGCACGCCGAGCGCCGCCGGCTGGCCGCCGATGCCCGCGCGCGCGGCTGGTCGGTGCGCGAGACCGAGCGCAGGGCAAAGCGGGCCGAGCACGGCAGCCGCCCGGACGCCGACAGGCGCCCGGACGCCATGCATCCCGACCTGGCCGAGGCGCTGGCGGCGGTCGAGGACACCCTCGCAACCGCGCTGGGCCGCCCGGTGAAGGTACGGCCGAGGGGCGAGGGCTGCCGCGTGGAGCTGGACTTCGACAGCCCGCCAGAAGCGGTGAAGCTCGCGGAGGAACTGTTGCGCCGGGGAGCCGGCCGACAGATCCGAGCCGCCTGAATCCACGCTGGGTCAGCGGCCGCGGCCCCCGGGCTGTCGCGCTCATGTGGCGGGCGGGATGGGCGATCCTGGACTCGAACCAGGGACCTCGTCCTTATCAGAGACGCGCTCTAACCGGCTGAGCTAATCGCCCGAGGGCGCGATTGTAACGGGCGCTGGACCCCGTGCTCAGGCTTCCACGCCGCGCGCCATCACGACTAGACTGTGGGTCCACCCCCGAGGGAGCCGGCGCATGCAGGAGATGGTCATTTACGGCGTGAGCTTCGACATGGTCGGCAAGCAGCCGATCGTGCTCCTGAAGACGCGCGAGGGGAACAAGTTCCTCCCGATCTGGATCGGTCACCCGGAGGCCGCCGCGATCCTCATGAAGCTGCAGGGTGCCGCCACCCCGCGTCCGATGACCCACGACCTGATCAACGACGTCCTCTCCGAGCTCGAGGTCTCGTGCACCAAGGTCTCGGTCACCGAGCTGCGCGAGAACACGTTCTACGCCGCGATCACCCTGATGTTGGACGGGCGCGAGGTGGAGATCGACTCGCGCCCGTCGGACGCGCTGGCGCTCGCGGTGCGCACGGAGGCGAAGATCTTCGCGGCCGAGGAGGTGATCACCGAGTCCGCGATCGAGTTCGAGCACGAGGTGGAGGACCAGGACGAGGTGGTCGAGAAGTTCAAGGACTTCCTGGACAACGTCACGCCAGAGGACTTCGCCGGCGAAAGCAGCTGACCCGGCGCCCGGCCCCGCTGAGGCGGCCTTGGGTCAGGCCGACGCGCCGGGCACTCGGGCTGAGGGCCGCTCGTGCCGGGAGGCGAGAGCGAGGATCCGGCTCACCAGCTGATCGAAGCCGATACCCCCCGCCTCTGCGGCCTGGGGCAGCAGGCTCGTCTCGGTCAGTCCGGGTATCGGGTTGGCCTCGAGCACGAAGAGCTCGCCGGCGGCGTCGAGCATCAGGTCCACGCGCCCGAAGCCGCGGCAGCCGAGCAGCCGGAAGGTGGCGAGCGCGATCTCCTGGGCGCGGTCGGTGAGCTCGCCAGGCAGCTCGGCGGGGCAGATGAACGAGGTTCGGCCGATCTCGTAGCGCGCCTCGAAGTCGTAGAAGTTCTCCCCCAGGGGCACCGCCTCCACCACCGGCAGCGCCTCGGGTCCGTCGGCGTTCTCGAGCACGGACACCGCGAGGTCGCGGCCCTCGATGTGCCGCTCGAGCAGCACCTTGCCGTCGTAGGAGAACGCTGCCACGAGCGCCGCCGGAACGTCCTCCGGAGTCGCGGCGAACTTGATCCCGAGCGCCGATCCCTGACTCGATGGCTTCACGACGATCGGAAAGCGGAGCCGTTCTTCGATCGCCGGCAGCGCCTTCGCGGCCCCCAGCTCTCCGAACGCGGTCTGGTTGAAGGCGAAGAACTCCGGCGTCGGGATGCCGGCCTCGAGCAGCAGGTGCTTTGTGAGCACCTTGTCGACCGCTCTCGAGCAGGCCAGGACGCCCGAGCCGGTGTACGGGATGCCGAGGATCTCGAGCAGCTCCTGCACGGTGCCGTCCTCGCCGTCCCCACCGTGAAGCGCCACGAACGCCGCGTCGGGAGCGGACTCGCGCAACTGCACGATCAGGTCGGCCCCCACGTCGATCTGGACCACCTCGTGGCCGAGCCGCTCGAGCGCGTCCTCGACGCGCGCCCCGGACCGCAGGGAGACCTGCCGCTCCAGCGAGCGGCCCCCCTTCAGGACGGCGACGCGGCTCACGAGCCGCCTGCCCGCTTGCCCCGGCCGGCGCCCCGACGCGGAAGCTTCACCACCCGTCCGCCGTCCTCCTCCGCCACGGCTTGCTGCGGTGCGGCCTTGGCCTGCGGCTCGGGCTCGCCGGTGAGCGTGCCGTAGAGCGCCACCTGCTCCTTGATCACCTCGCCGATCCGGCGGATGCCCTCGCGAATCCGGTCTTCGTCCGAACCTGAGAAGTTGAGCCGCATCGAGCTGCGCCCGCGGCCGTCGAGGAAGGCCCCCTCGCCCGGCACGAACGCCACGTTCTCGCGCCGCGCCCGCGCCAGCAGGTCGGTGGTGTCGATGAAGTCGGGCAGCGTCGCCCAGATGAACAGCCCGCCGGCCGGCCGGGTCCACTCGGCCTGTGGCGGGAAGCTCTCGGCGAGCGCGTCGAGCATCGTGTCCCGCCGTGCGCGGTAGATCTCGGTGAGCGAGCCCACGTAGTCCCGCCAGTCCTCCAGTTCGAAGTACGCGTGCACCATCAGCTGCGAAAGGGTCGAGGTGCACAGATCGGCGCCCTGTTTACCCAGGTTGATCTTCTCGAGCACGGGCGGCGGCGCCACCACCCAGCCGAGCCGGAGCCCGGGCGAGAGGATCTTCGAGAAGGTGCCCAGGTACATGACATAGACGCCGCCGTCGAGCTTGTAGAGCGGTGGGAGTGGCTCCCCCTCGTAGCGCAGCAGGCCGTAGGGGTTGTCCTCGAGCACGAGCAGCTCGCGCTCGGAGACCACCTCGACGAGGCGCCTGCGGCGCGCCAGCGACATCGTGACCCCGGCGGGGTTCTGGAAGCTGGGCACGGTGTAGACGAACTTGGGCCGGCGCCCTTCCCGCTCGAGCCGGTCGAGGGCCTCCTCCAGGAGGTCGATCCGCATGCCGTCCGCGTCCATGTCGATCTGCACCACGTCGGCCTGGTAGGCATGAAAGACCGGGACGGCGCCGGGATAGGTCGGTCCCTCGGCGATGATCACGTCGCCGGGGTCGATCAGCGTCTTCGTGACGAGGTCGATCACCTGCTGGCCGCCTGTGGTCACGATCATGTCGTCGTGGTCGGGGTGCATCCCCTCCGCCGCCATCACCTCGGCGATGCATCGCTTGGTCTCCGCGAGCCCTTCGGTGGGCCCGTACTGCAGCGCCCGGGCGCAGGACTCCTCGGCGATCCGGGCGGTCACGGCCGCAAAGGTCTCCGGCGGGAAGCTCGACGTGTCGGGCAGGCCGCCCGCCAGCGAGATCATCCCCGGCCGCCCGATCACCGACATGATGTCGCGCATCGCGGAGGATTTCATCCCACGCGTGCGGGCGGCGAAGAGCCCGGCGTAGCGCTCGAGGTCGCTGGACGTCGAGCGGGAGGGGGGCCTTGGCGGCGTGCTCATGGCGTGAGGTTCGCCATGAGCACGGAGCGTCCTCGCGCCAGGCCGGGCGAGTGCCTGCGGTGGTCTATCTTCACTGCGCCCAGCGTACCGACCCCCAGTACCCACCCCACGTGAGCCTTTTCCTAGACATCGGCCAGGGAGCCGGCCTCGCCGGTGCGAGTGGCGTGCGCCCCTTCCTGCCCCCGCTGCTCGCCGGCGCGCTCGCCAGGGGTGACATCGGGATCGACTTCGACGGCAGCGGCTGGCAGTTCCTCGAGTCGCCGGGGTTCCTGCTCGCGGTGCTGGCGCTCGCGGTGATCGCCTACGCCGCCGAACGTTCGGGGGTGAACCGTCGCGCCGTCGCCGCCGGCTCCGCGGTGGTGGCCGTCGCCCTCGGGTCGCTGCTCTTCGCCGGCTCCCTGGCCGCAGGGGGCAACTCGGCGCTACCGGGCCTCATTGCTGGAGCGGCGTGCGCGCTGCTCGCCTACGTTGCGATCGGGGGCCTGCTCGACCGCGTCGCGCGCCGCCTCGACGAGGGAGCGGCCAGGCTGCTCACGGTGTACGCAGACCTCGCCGCGCTGGCGCTCGCGGCCATCGCGATCTTCCTCGCGCCGGTGGCGTTCCTCGCGCTCGCCGCCTTCGCGCTGCTGCTCGTGAAGGGACGCCGGGAGAAGGACCGCAAGTACGCCGGCCTGCGGATCCTGCGGTGAGCCCGCGTCGCGGGGCGCGGAAGCTGGTCCTCGCGGTCATCGACGCCCTCGACCCGGCGGGCTTCGAGCTCGCGGTGTCCGACGGCCGCGCCCCGGCGCTCGCCGCGCTGATGGAGTATGGGACCTACGTGCCCGACTGCGTATCGAGCTTTCCCTCGATCACCCCGGTCGCCGCCTCCAGCATCGCCACCGGTCTCGGGCCGGCTGACCACCTGATCCCCTCGACGAACTGGTACCACCGCGGCGAGGAGCGCTATGTGGAGTACGGCTCGTCGTTTCCCGCCACCCGCACCTTCGGCATCTTTCGCTCGCTGCAGGACACCGTCTACAACATGAACCTCGCACACCTCACCCAGGAGCACAGGACCGTCTTCGAGCACCTGGACGACGCCGGGCTGCGCACGGCCTGCACCACGTACCTGATCTACCGCGGCCGCCACCGCCACGAGCCCTCGACCGACTCGCGCTACAGCCGCCTGGCGGAGGCCGCTCAGTTTCGCCACGCCGTCTGGGGCGCCCGCGAGCTCTTCTACGCGGACATCTTCGACTCGCGCGGCACGGGCTGCTTCTCGACGATGGGCATGCCCGGCCAGCGTGACGCCCACTCTGCCTGCGTCGGTGAGCACCTGGTGGAGAACGACCTCTTCGACTTCCTCTTGTTCTCGCTGCCGGACAACGACACCTACTCGCATCGGCTGGGTCCCGAGGCCCAGCCCACCTCGATCGCGGCGGCCGACCGCGCGCTCGAGCGGCTGATGCAGGTGGCCGGAGGCGTCGAGGCATTCCTCGAGGACCACGCGGTGATCGTGATGGCGGACCACTCGCAGAACGCAATCGACTCGAGCGTGAATCTGGCGCAGGTGCTAGATGACTGGCGGCTGCTCCTGCCGGCCGACCAGGCGCCCGAGGAGGCCGAGATCGCCGTGTGCCCCGGCGCCCGCTCGGCCCAGGTCTACGTGATCGAGCACGAGCGCCGCGAGGAGCTGGCCCCCCGGCTGGCCGAGGGCCTGCGCGAGGTCGAAGGGGTGGACTTAATCGTCCGCCGTGGGCAGGACGAGGGGGTGGTGTGGACTCGGCGCGGAGAGCTCCGCTTCGCCCCCGGCGGCGAGTTCGTGGACGAGCGCGGGGAGCCCTGGAGCGTGGAGGGCCGCCTCGACGCGCTCGGGCTCCGGGTGCGGGACGGCATCCTCTCGAGCGAGGATTACCCCGACGCCCTGGCGCGGCTGTGGTCGGCGCTCGACTGCCCCCGCTCGGGGGACGTCCTGCTATCCGCCATGCCCGGTGTCGAGTTCATGGACTGGGGCGGGCACGACCACGTCGGCGGGGGGAGCCACGGCTCCCTGCACCGCTGCGACTCGCTCGGGGTGCTGCTGATGTGCGGCGTCGGGCCCGACCCCGCCGAGCGGCAGAGGCAGTGGGCGATCCGCGACGTGACCCCCCTCGTGCTCGAACACTTCGGGTTGAGCGCTTGAGCGCACGGGTGCGCCAGGGGCTCCGGCGCTCGCACAACTGGGTGCAGCTGATGAAGTTCTGCGTGGTGGGGGGATCGGGCTACGTGGTCAACCTGATCGTCTTCACGCTCGCTTTCGAGCTTGGAAACCTGCACCATCTGCTGGCGGCCACGATCGCGTTCGCGGTTGCGGTTACAAACAACTTCTGGTGGAACCGTCATTGGACATTCGGCGCGCGGGAGGGGCACGCGGGCTTTCAGGCCGCGCGCTTCTTCGCCGTCAGCTGTGGCGCCTTCCTGTTTGCCGCGGCCGTGCTCGAGCTGCTCGTGAGCGGCGCGGACGTGAAGGAGGTCCCCGCACAGGCGATCTCGGTCGTGGCGGCGATGCCGCTGAACTTCGTGGGAAACAAGATGTGGAGCTTCGGCTCAGGCATACGCGGCGGCTGAGGCTGCTCGC
This sequence comes from Thermoleophilaceae bacterium, assembly GCA_051005475.1. Classification (GTDB taxonomy): domain Bacteria; phylum Actinomycetota; class Thermoleophilia; order Solirubrobacterales; family Thermoleophilaceae; genus JAAYBF01. Next base: position 7,435 of record JBPCJI010000056.1, on the reverse strand, counting down.
GACGGCCGTCGCGGCGTTCGTGGCCCTACCGGCCGCGGCCCCGGCCGCCGCGGAGGCCAGGCCCAAGCTCGAGCGCCCCTCCTCGCAGACGGTGGCGCCGCACGGCTACCGCCTGACGGCCCGCGAGGCGAGCCGGATCGCCCGGCGCGGCGAGAAGATCGCCGTGGAGAGTGAGCGGCACTCCATCTTCAGGCCGACCGCCTACACCCGCGGCCCGGGCCGGTGGCAGGTCGCCTTCTTCGACCGCGACCGCGATGAGGTCGCCCAGGCCCGCGTGGACGACTCAACGGGCGCGATCCTCGAGCAGTGGACCGGTGATCAGGTGGCGTGGACGATGGCGCGCGGATACGAGGGGGCCTTCGGGCGGAAACTGAACGCACCTTGGGTCTGGATCCCGCTCTGCCTGGTGTTCCTGGTGCCGTTCATCGACCCCCGCAGGCCCTTTCGCCTGCTGCACCTGGACCTCCTCGTGCTCGTGTCCTTCGGGGCCTCGCAGGTCTTCTTCAACCGAGGTGACATCGGCGTGTCGGCGCCCCTCGCCTACCCGGTGCTGGTCTACCTGCTGGTCAGGCTGCTGAGCGCGGGTTTCCGGCCGCGGGAGCGCAGGGAGGCGCTGGTGCCCGTGGTGCCCGTCGCCTGGCTGGCGGTCGCGATCTTCCTCTTGGCGGGCTTTCGGGTCGGCCTCAACATCATGGACTCGGGCGTGATCGACGTGGGCTATGCGGGGGTGATCGGCGCCGACCGGATCGCCGACGGGGACCCCCTGTACGGCGACGGCTTCTCGGGTGAGGTCGAGCGGGGCGATACCTACGGCCCGGTGAGCTACCTGGCCTACGTCCCGTTCGAGCAGGCGCTCCCCTGGAGTGGCTCCTGGGACGACCTGCCGGCCGCGCACGCCGCGGCCATCACCTTCGACCTGATCACGCTGCTCGGGCTCGTGCTGCTCGGCCGCCGCCTGCGCCCCGGCCGCGAGGGCCGGGCGCTCGGCATCGCGCTCGGGTTTGCCTGGGCGGCCTTCCCGTACGCCCTCTTCACGCTCGAGACCAACGCAAACGACTCCATCGTGGCCATGTTCACCGTCCTCGCGATGCTCGCGCTCACGCTCGAACCGGCGCGGCGTGGGATGTCCGCGACGGCCCGGGGCGCGGCCGTCGGCCTGGGCGCGGCGGCGAAGTTCGCTCCGCTGGCACTGGCTCCGCTCTTTGCCACGGGCTGCGGGCGTGGGAGCCGACAGGATGGCGCGAAACGCCGGCCGTGCTCCTGGCTCGTCTTCTCCGCCGCGCTCTTGGCGGTGCTGGCGGCGGCATTCCTGCCCTTCCTCCCGGACGGCGGACCGCGCGAGCTCTACGACCGTACGCTGGGCTACCAGGCCTCGCGCCCGTCTCCGTTCAGCGTTTGGGGCCAGGTCGAGTGGCTTCAGCCGCTGCACCAGGCCGTGAAGGCGGGCGCGGTCGCGCTGGCCGTGCTCGTGGCCGTCGTGCCGCGGCGGCGAAGCCCGCTACAGGTCGCCGCTCTCGGCGCCGCCGTGCTGGTGGCGGTTGAGCTGGCCCTCACCCACTGGTTCTATCTCTACGTCGCCTGGTTTGCGCCGCTTGCCCTCGTCGCGCTGCTCGGCCCCTACCGCGGACCCGCCCCACCGCTCGGATCGGAGCCTGCGGCCGATCCGGGCGAGGTCGTTCTCGTCCCGGACCGGGCCCCCGAGCCCACGCCCGCTTGAGACGCATCGCCCTCACGCTGCTCGCCGCCGCGTTCGCGCTCACCCTGCTCCCGGGCCCTTGGGGCGACGAACGGGTCAGCGACCTCTTCCTCTATCGCACCAACGCGGCGGCCTTCCTCGCGGGCCTCCTGCCCTACCGCGACGTGGGCTTCGAGTACCCCCCGCTGGCCGCGCCGCTGATGGCGCTGGCGGGCCTTCCGGGCACGGGCGAGGGCGCCTACCGGCTGTCCTTCGCGGCGCTCGCGCTCGCGCTCGCCGCAGCGGTGGTGCTGCTCACCGGATCGCTGGCGGCGCGGACCGGGGGCGACCGCCGCGCGGCCATGCTCGCCGCCGCGCTGATGCCGCTGCTGACCGGAGCGATGCTGCGCACCCACTTCGACCTCGCGCCGGTGGCGCTCACGCTCGGGGCGCTCGCACTGGTCTGCGACGACCGCCCCCGGGCCGGCTTCGCGGTCCTTGGCCTCGGGGTGATGACCAAGGGCTTTCCCCTGGTAGTGGCCCCCGTGGCGCTGGGGTGGCTGCTCGCCCGCGGGGAGCGCCGCGCGGCGCGCTCCGGGGCGCTGGCCCTCGTGCTCACGACGGGGATGATCGCCCTCGCCACGGTGGCCCTGTCGCCGGCGGGCGCGCGCGATGCGGTGACCTACCACCTCGACCGCCCCGTGCAGGTGGAGAGCACGACGGCGTCGGTCCTGCTCGCCCTCGACGCCCTCGACGCGGGGACTGCCCAGCCCGTCAGCAGCCACCGCTCCGACGGGCTCCTGCATCCGTTCGACGGCCCACTGTCGGCTGTCTTCGCCGCGCTCCTGCTCGGAGCGCTCGCGCTCTGCACGGCCGCGGCGGCGAGGGGCGCTCAGGCCTTGGGAGCGCCGGCCGACGCGCGTGTGCTCGTGCTGGGCTCGCTGACCGCGGTGGCATCCTTCGCGGCTCTCGGCAAGGTGCTCTCGCCGCAGTTCCTGATCTGGCTCGTTCCCCTGGCCGCCCTCGCTCTCGCCTGGCGGATGCGCGCGCTGGCCGCCGTCGCGGCCGGGGCGATCGCGCTCACCCTCGCGGAGTTTCCCGCGCACTACGCGGACGTCGTGGCCCGCGAGCCGCTCGCGGTCTGGCTCGTGGCCGCCCGCAATGTGCTTCTGCTGCTCGCGCTCGCGCTCGCGCTCAGGGCCGCGAGCGCTAGCCCGGTTGCGGCCAGGGGTGAAGCAGCTGCTCGATGGCGGTTGCCCGCCCGTCGGCGCCGGCCTCGACCACCACGCCGTTGAGCCAGGGGTCCACGTCGGAGGTGTCGAAGCGGACGTTGGTCATCGTCAGGAACCGCTTCAGGGCCAACTCGCTCTTCACCCCGATCACCCCACCACGCGGGCCGGTCATCCCCACGTCGGTGCAGTAGGCGGTGCCGCCGGGCAGCACGCGGGCGTCGGCGGTCGGCACGTGGGTGTGGGTTCCCACGCAGGCGGTCACGCGACCGTCGAGGTGCCAGCCCATCGCCGTCTTCTCGCTCGTGGCCTCCGCGTGGATGTCCACGAGCACGTGCGTCGTGCGGCCGCGGAGGTCGGCGAGCACGGCGTCGATCTCCGAGAACGGCGAGCGAGCGGCGTCCACGAACACCGTTCCGGACAGGTTCACCACCCCCAGGGCCATCCCGTCGCGCTGGATCACGGTCACCCCGCGCCCCGGGCTGCCCTTCGGGTAGTTGGCCGGCCGCACGATGCGCTCCTCGCGGTCGAGAAAGGCGTACACGTCGGTGTGGCGGTAGGCGTGGTTGCCGAGCGTGATGCAGTCCGCGCCGAGATCGAGCAGCTCCAGCGCGGTGCGCTCGGTGATCCCCACCCCACCCGCCGCGTTCTCGCCGTTGACCACCACGAAGTCCGGTTTATGGTGGTCGCGAAGACCGGGAAGCAGCGCGGCCAGCGTGCGCCGGCCGAGCCCACCCACCACGTCACCGATGAAGAGCAGCTTCACGATGCCCAGTCTGTCAAGGGCCGCTACCGTGGCCTTGGTGGCCCCCGCCTCGACTGCCGTCGCGCTCGGCCCCGTCCGCTAGATGGCGGCCGATCCGACCGCCGGCGCCCGGACGCAGGATGCGTTCCCCGCCCCGCCCATCCCCGTGCTGGAGGCCGAGGGACTCGTCAAGCGCTACGGCGACCGCGAGGCCCTTCGCGACGTCTCGCTCAACGCCCTGCCGGGCGAGCTCGTGGCCGTGATCGGCCCGAACGGCGCCGGCAAGACGACGCTGCTCACGATCCTCGCGGGCATCCTGAAGCCGGAGGCCGGTCGGGTGAGCCTCGGCCCGCGGGAGGTCGGCTGGGTGCCGCAGCAGCCCGCCCTCTACCGGAAGCTCACGGTGGCGGAGAACCTGCGGCTGTTCGCCCGGCTCGAGAAGGCCGCCGATCCCGAGGCCGAGGTCGGGCGGATGCTCGACCTCACCGGCCTGCGAGAGCGTTCGGATGACCAGGTGGCCGAGCTCTCGGGCGGCAACCGCCAGCGCGTGAACATCGCGATCGGGCTGCTCGGACGCCAGCCGGTGCTGCTGCTCGACGAACCGAGCGCCGCGCTCGACCCGCGCCAGCGTGAGCGGGTGTGGGAGTTCGTGCTCGGCCTGGCGGAGTCCGGCACCGCGGTCGTCTACTCCACCCACAACATCCAGGAGGTCGAGCGCCACGCCCAGAAGGTGCTCGTGCTGGCCGACGGCGAGCTGCTCTTCACCGGCCGGGCGCGCGAGCTCAAGGACGTGGTGCGGCGCGAGGGCGGAGGCGGCGAGGCCGATCTCGAGCAGGCCTTCGTGGCCTTCCTGCACGCGCGGGGCCACTAGCAGTGCGCTGGCTGCTGTTGAAGGACCTTCGCCTCCTGCGCCGCTCGCCGCAGCTCGTGGCGCTGCTCGTGCTGTATCCGATCGTGATCGCGGTGCTGATCGGCTTCGCCCTCTCGCGCGGGCCGGACAAGCCGCAGGTGGCGTTCGCAAACCTCGTGCCCAGGTCGGCGAGCGAGCTCGACCTGGGCGGCGAGCGGCTTGACACCTCCAGCCAGGAGGATGTGCTGTTCCGGGCCATCGATCCCGTGATCGTGAAGACCAGGGCGCAGGCCATCCGCAAGGTAAAGGATGGCGACGTGCTCGGGGCGATCGTCATTCCCGAGGACACGACCCAGAAGCTCCAGAGCGGTATCGAGCCGGCCACGATCGAGGTCTTCTACAACGCCGAGGATCCGGTGAAGTCGGGCTATGTCCGCGACACGATCAAGTCCCAGGTGCAGGACGCCAACAGCGCCCTGACGAAGCGGCTCGCGAAGGTCGCGCTCGAGTTCCTCGGCCTGATCGGCACGGGTGGCGAGTACAGCTTCCTCGGCCGCGAGTTCGACATCCTCGGCCTCGAGCGCTCGGAGAAGATCCTGAGGGAGGCAAGGCGAGAGCTGCGCCCGGGCTCGGCCGCCCGGGGCCAGGTCGACCAGGTGATCCGTTTCGCGCGCCTGGCGCGGAGCAATCTCGACCTCTCAGATGACGTGCTCTCCTCGGTGGGCACGCCGATCCGGGTCAGGCAGATCCAGCTCGACGGAGGGACCACGCCGCTGAGCTCGTTCGCGGTTGCGATCGCCGTCTCGGTCTCGATCATGTTCATCACGCTGCTGCTCGCCGCCGGCGCGCTGGCGCTCGAGCGCGAGGAGAACGCGTTCCTGCGGCTCGTGCGCGGGCTGGTCTCGCGCACCGCGCTGCTGCTGGAGAAGATCGGCCTCGCGGCGGTCTGCGGGGCAACGGTCTGTCTCCTGATGCTCGCAGGCCTCGGCCTGTTCGTGGACCTGCGCTGGGAGCGCTTCCCGTTGTGGCTCGCCGCAGTGACCGGCGGCTCGCTGGCCTTCGCGGCCATGGGACTGGCGATCGGGGCGCTCACGAAGGAGGTGCGGGCGGCCTCGCTGCTCTGCGTGATGCTCTCGCTCCCGCTCACCTTTCTCGCGCTCGTGCCCTCGGGCTCGGTGTCCCCCGCCCTGTTCGACGCGATCCGCGTGGTCTCGGCGGTCTTCCCCTTCAGCCCGACCCTCGACGCGCTCGACGCCGCGCTGAACGACTCCGGCTCGATCATCGGCCCGCTGCTCCACCTGGCCGGGCTTTTCGCCGCCTTCGGCGCGGCGAGCCGGTTGGCGCTCCAACGCTTCGCCTAGGTTCGCCCGCCCGCGGCGGGCCGCCGCAGGGGGGCTACATGCTGTAATGACCGCTAACATGATGGCATGGTTCGCACCCAGGTCCAGCTGACGGAGGAGCAGGCCGCCCAGCTGCGCCGGCTGTCTGCCACGACGGGACGATCGATGGCCGACCTGATCCGTGAGGGGGTGGAGCTGCTGGCGCTCGGTGCTACCCCGAGCGAGCAGCACGAGCGGGCACTGCGGGCGGTCGGCGCGTACGCGGGCGACGGCACGAGCGCCGGCATCGAGCACGACAGGCACCTGGAAGAGGCCTACGCGGACTGACCACCTTCGTAGACACGTCGGCTCTCTATGCGCTGCTCGATCGCAGCGATCCCGATCACGAGCGCGTGGCGCGGGTTTTCCCCGACCTGCTGGGAGGTGACCCGTTGGTAACCCACAGCTACGTCTTGGTCGAGGCCACCGCGCTCGTCCAGCGCCGGCTCGGAATTGCGGCTGTGCGCGACCTGACGGGCGCCCTGCTGTCGGCCGTTGAGACGAAGTGGGTCGACCGCGAGCTGCACGACGCCGCGCTCGGCGCGCTGCTCGCAGCCGGCCGGCGCGGTGTCTCGCTCGTCGACTGGACGAGCTTCGAGATGATGCGACGCCTCGGCATCGAGCGGGCCTTCGCGCTCGACGTGGATTTCGAGCGCCAGGGCTTCGCGGTCCTGCCGTGACCCGGACCGTGCGCGACGCTGGCTAGCCGTAGCGCTTGCGCCGGAACACATCGGCGGCCAGGTGGCGCACGGCGCCGAACATACGCCCCGTCCCCGGCTCGGATGCCGGGCTGACCTAGACTGCCGGTATGTCCTTTCCCGCGACGAGGATGCGCCGGCTCCGCCGGACCGGGCTGTTGCGGGACATGGTGCGGGAGACCGAGCTGACCCCCTCGCACCTCGTGCTGCCCATGTTCGTGGAGCTCGGCACCGACAGCCGCACGCCGATCGAGGCGATGCCGGGCGTCGCGCGGATGTCGATCTCCCACGCCGTGGAGGAGGCCGGGCGGGCGCACGAGCTGGGCGTGCCCGCCGTGCTGCTCTTCGGGACACCGGCGGCCAAGGACGAGTCGGGCTCCGGGGCGTATGACGACGAGGGTGTCGTGCAGCTCGCGGTCCGGGCGCTCAAGGACGCCCATCCGGAGCTGGTGGTGATGACCGACGTATGCCTGTGCGCCTACACCAGCCACGGCCACTGCGGGGTGGTCCGCGAGGACGGGGCGGTTGACAACGACCTCTCGCTGGAGCTGCTCGCGAAGACGGCGATCTCACACGCCCGCGCGGGGGCCGACGCGGTGGCCCCGAGCGACATGATGGATGGCCGGGTCGGCGCCCTGCGCGGCCAGCTCGACGCCGAGGACCTGAAGGACACCCCGATCGTGGCCTACTCGGCCAAGTTCGCCTCCGCCTTCTACGGCCCGTTTCGCGAGGCGGCGGACTCGGCGCCCGCCTTCGGCGACAGGCGCACCTACCAGATGGATCCCGCCAACGCCGACGAGGCGGTCCGCGAGGCGCTGCTCGACGTCGAGGAGGGGGCGGACGTCGTGATGGTCAAGCC
>JBPCJI010000055.1:0-11927 GCA_051005475.1 Thermoleophilaceae bacterium | reverse complement strand
GAGTAGTAGGCCTGCTTGAGCGAACGCAGGACGAGCGAGCCGAACGACGCCCGCCCCCTGCCGCCCCGGCGCACCTCGGCGGCCGCCAGGCGCGAGCACTCGGCCGCGAGGTTGGCCGCCTGCTGGGGGCTCATGTGCCGGGGCAGAGACGGCGTCGGGATGTCGAGCGAGGCCAGCTGGGCCACCATGAACTCGACCTTCTGGGGGTCGGGCCGCTCGTGCACGCGGTAGAGCGCGGGCAGCTTGCGGTCGGCCAGGTAGCCGGCCACCTGCTCGTTGGCGAGGATCATCAGCTCCTCGATCAGCGCGTGGGACTCGCTCTGCTCCTCGGCGCGCACACCCGCAACGCGGCCGTCGGGGTCGAACCGGAACACGGGCTCGTGGGAGGTCACCTCGAGCGCGCCGCGCTGCTCGCGCCGCTCTGAGAGAGCGCGCGCCACCTCGCGTGCGGCCGCCAGCGGGCCGCCCCACGGCTGCTCGGCGCGGGAGCGCCCGGCGAACACGTCGTCGACTTCGGCGTAGGTGAGCCGCCTGTCCGAGCGGATCAGCGAGCGGTGGAACTCGACCCGCCGCACGTCGGTCCCGGCGATGTCCATCTCCACCGTGACCGCGAGCCTGTCCTCCCCCGGCCTCAGCGAGCACGCCCGGTTCGAGAGCGCCTCGGGCAGCATCGGCTCGACCGCCCCGGGCACATAGACGCTCGTTCCCCGCCGGCAGGTCTCCCGCTCGAGCGCGGTGCCGGGCCGGACGTACGCCGACACGTCGGCGATGTGCACCCACAGGCGCACCACCCCGCGATCGAGGCGCTCGGCGGAGACGGCGTCGTCGAAGTCCTTCGCGTCGTCGGGATCGATCGTGAACGTGGGCAGCTCGCGCAGGTCCAGGCGCGAGCCTTTCGTGAATGGGCGCTCGGCCTCCTCGGCCGCCTCGGCCTCCACGGCGCGCGGGAAGGAGCGGCGCAGCCCGCGGTCGAGCATCAGCCCCTCGAGCACGTCCCGCGCCACGTCCGGCCTGCCCAGCCGCCGTAGGATCCTCGCGCCGCGCTTGCCGGCGCCCACCAGCACGAGGTCGCCCTCGGAGGCGCCCTTGCCGCCTGGGCCCCGCGCTGGGGGGTCCACCGCCACCCGCGCCCCGCGGGCGCCAAACAGCGGCTCGGCCACCAGGAAGCGTCCGCGCTTGCCGAGCACGGCGACCAGCGGGAAGTCCAGCCGCACCGGGCGCCCCTGCACCCGTACGCTCACCGGCCGGAAACCTGCCTGGCCAGGGCGCGAAGCGCCACCGGCAGCCCCTCGTCACGGTCGGTCTTGGGGTCATCCTTCGCCTTCACCGTGGGGGTCACGCCCTTCTTGCCTATGTTCTCGCCGCCGGGCAGGAAGTACTCGCCCACCGTGAGGTCCAGCAGTCCTCCGTTTGAGAGCTTCTGCACCTCCTGGAAGACCCCCTTGCCAAACGTGCGCTGGCCGACCACCGTGGCGCGCTTGCGATCGCGCAGCGCGCCGGTCACGATCTCCGATGCCGAGGCGCTGCCACGATCGACGAGGACCACCACGGGAATGTCACCTGCGATCGCCTCGCCCTCGGCCTCGAACTCGCGGCGTGGCTTGGTACGGCCCTTCGTGAAGGTCACGAGCCCGTCCTCGATGAAGATCGACGATACGAGCACGGCCTCGCGCAGGAGTCCCCCTCCGTTTCCGCGCAGGTCGAGCACCAACCCCTGCGCGTCCTTGGCCAGGAGCTTGTCGATCTCCTGGCGCAGCAGTCCGTGCGCGCCGGAGCTGAACGCGGCGAGCTCGACCACGCCGAGCTTCTTCCCGCCGCTCTGCGCGATCTTCCCGTCCACGACCGGGACATCGATCCGCGCGCGGCGCAGGCGGACGGTCCGCCGCTTGCCGCTGTCGGGATCGGCCACCTCAAGGCGCACGGGGGTGCCCGCCGGGCCCTTGATCCGCGCGGTGGCGACGTCGCTCGACACCCCGGCGATCGACTTGCCGTCCACCGCGGTCACGAAGTCGCCCTTCCGGACGCCGGCGCGCTTGGCGGGCGAGTTGTCGAACACGTTGAGCACCCGCAGCCCGCGGCGATCCTCGTCGACTCCCATCCCCACGCCCTCGAAGGAGCCGCGCACCGACTCCTCGAACTGCTTGGTCTCCTTCGGGGTGAGGTAGTGCGAGAAGCGGTCGTCGAGTCCGCGCACGATGCCCTTGAGCGAGCTCTCGTCGATCTCGGATTCCTTCACCGGCTTATAGAAGTTGTCCTTCACCGAATCGACGATCTCGGCGCGCAGCGCGCGGTCATCGTCCACGAGCGCCGTGCGGATCGGGTTGGGCAGTGTCTCCGGATGACCGCCCAGCCAGATCCCACCCACGAGCAATACGAGGGCGCACCAGAGCGCGATTGAGACTTTGGCGAGCGAGGTCATGGGACAGAGGTCAGAAAGGCGAAGGTGAAGGGTAGCCAGCGGCCCGTCTAGGCCGGCCGCCGGGCCCCGCCCATCGCGGAGGCACTAGACCCGCAGGAAGCGGCGCAGCGTGAGGGCGCTGCCCGCGGCCGAGACCGCGACACAGGCGAGCAGCAGCAGGATCACGAGCAGCGGGAAGTCGATCGTGTCCGGGGCGGCCAGCAGTGCGAAGCGGTCCGCCAGCGGGTCGATGAACGTCTCCTTGGCGATCGTGAGCAGGAGCACGGCGAGCACTCCGCCCATGAACCCCACGAAGACCCCCTCGATGACGAACGGCCAGCGGATGAACCAGTTGGTGGCCCCCACCAGCTTCATCACCTCCACCTCGCGCCGGCGCGCGAAGACCGAGAGGCGCAGCGTGTTCGCCACCAGCGCGACGGAGGCGAACAGGAGCAGCGCCGCGAGGCCTGCGGTGAGGATCTTCACGAGTCCGGTGGCGGACAGGATCTTCTCCGTGTCCTCCTCCTTGTTGCGCACCTCGTCGATCCCGGCCAGCGAGGGCACGCGCACGCCGTCGGCCTCCTTGGGCGCCAGGCGGTCCACGATCACGCCGACCTTGCCCGGGTCCTCCGGGGTCACGCGGTAGGTGTCCGGAAGCGGGTTCTTGCCAAGCAGCTCGGCTCCGTCCTTGAACGCCTGCGGATTTTTCCTGCGCGCCTGCTCGAGGCCCTCTGCCTTGGAGATGAAGTCCACCGACTTCACGTTGGCGCTGTCCTCGAGCGCGCCGCGCAGCTCCTTGCGCTCCCCGGGCGTGGCATCCCCCTTCAGGTAGACATCCACCACCACGCGGTTGCGAACCTCGTTGGCGGTCCCGGTTGTGGCCTGCTGGATCGGGATGAACACGCCGAGCACGAGCGCCGTGAGCATCACGGTGAGCATCGCGGCCAGGGCGGGCGCCGAGTTGCGCGACAGGCCGCGGAGCGCCTCCTTGAGGAAGAACCCGAGCTGCATCAGTTCGGGTGACCTTCGGGGCCCACGCCCATCTCGCCGCGCAGGCGGACCGCGAACTCGGTGGTCGACTCATCGGGACGGTAGAGGCCCGAGAGCTCGTCGCGGATGATGTGGCCCTCTCGCAGCTCGATCACGCGCCGGCGCATCTTGTCCACCATCTCGCTGTCGTGGGTTGCCACGACCACGGTCGTGCCCGTGCGGTTGATCCGGTAGATCAGCTGCATGATCCCGATCGAGGTCTCGGGATCGAGGTTGCCGGTGGGCTCGTCGGCGAGCAGGAGCGGCGGATGGTTGACGAACGCCCGGGCCATGGAGACCCGCTGCTGCTCGCCGCCCGAGAGCTCGTCCGGGTAGCTGTGGAGCTTGGTCGAGAGGCCCACGAGGCGCAGGATGTCCGGCACCTTGCGGCGGATCTCCTGGCGGCTCTCGCCGATCACCTGCAGCGAGTAGGCCACGTTGTCATAGACCGTGCGGTTGGGCAGCAGCTTGTAGTCCTGGAACACCACGCCGATGTTGCGACGCAGGTAGGGGACCCTGTCGCGGGATATGTCGCCCAGCTTCTTGCCCGCGATCAGGATGTCGCCGGCCGAGGCCTCGAGCTCCTTCAGCAACAGCCGGATGCAGGTGGACTTGCCACAGCCGGTGGGCCCCACCAGGAACACGAATTCGCCCCGCCCGATCTTCAGCGACGCGCGCTCGAGCCCAACGGTCCCGCTGTCGTAGACCTTTGTGACCTCGCGCATCTCCACCACTGGCGTGGCGTGCGTGGGCACGGGCCGGGCTGTGCCCGCTCGGGCCTTTCGGGTGCGTGTGGAGGGCATCGGGCATTACTTGATAGCGGATCGACCGGCTTCGGCCTAACGCTGCAAGGGAAGCTGCACCCTCAGGAGCGGCGAATCCGCACGCTCAGGAGCGGCGGAGCTGCACCCTCAGGAGCGGCGAATCCGCCAGCGCGAGAAGAGATCGCCCTCGCCCTCGAACAGCCAGATGAGCTCGGCCGCGGCGGGGTCGAGCAGTGGCCTTCCCGCGACGATCGTGAGCGCGTTTGCGCCGCCCACCAGCTTCCGCGACAGGCTCAGGAAGAGCTCGTCCACGACACCTGCCGCCAGCAGGTGCGCGTTGAGCGTGGGCCCCCCCTCGCAGAGCACCGAGTGCACGTGGCGCTCCTCGCGCAGGCGGGCAAGCAGCAGGGGGAGGTCATCGCCGGTGCGCAGATACTCGATCTGGGCGCGGGTGCCGCTCAACTCGTGCTCGGCGGCGGTGGCGATCACCACGCGCGAGTCGGGGTCCTGGAGGAGCGGGATGTCTTCTGGCAGGTCAAGGCGTCCGCTGACGATCAGGGTGAGGGGGTCCGGGTGCAGTCCTTCCTCCTCGCGCTTGACGCGCAGTTCGTCGCTCTTCACGGCGCGCCCGTAGCGCTCGGCCCGTACGGTGCCGGCGCCCACCATGATGGCGTCGGCCTGTGTGCGCAGGTGGTGAAAGAGCTGGCGGTCGACCTCCCCGCCGAGCTCACCGGTCCTGCCCTGCACCGCCGCCTTGCCATCGAGGGAGGCCACCATGTTGAGCACCATGTAGGGCCGTCCGGCCGGGGCGCGCGAGCCGAGATCGAGCCCCGCGATCGCGTCCGCAGGGGTGGTCGTCCCCGGTCGCGGGTAGAGCCGCCGCAGGTCCACGGCGGTGAGGCTAACCGGTAGCGTTCCCGACGCATGCGCGCGCTGCGGGTCACCGAGCTCACCGGGCCCGAAGCGGTCGTGGTCACCCAGGACGCCCCCGAGCCCGAGATGGGGGCCGGGGTGCTGATCGACGTGCACGCGGGCGGCGTGGCGTTCCCCGACCTGCTGCTCACCCGCGGGAAGTACCAGGTCAAGCCCGACCTGCCCTTCACCCTCGGCACGGAGGTGGCCGGCACCGTGGCGGCAGCCGCCGAGAGCTCGGGATTCGAGCGCGGCGAGAGGGTGATGGCGATCAGCTTCGGGGGCCTCGCCGAGCGCGCCGCGGCCGAGCCGCACATGACCTTCCGGCTGCCGGCGTCCTTCTCGATGGAGCAGGGCGCGGGGTTCATCATGAACTACCACACCTCCCACTTCGCGCTGCACCGCCGCGGTGGGCTGAGGGAGGGCGAGACCGTGCTGGTGCACGGCGCGGCCGGCGGGGTGGGCACTGCCGCGATCCAGATCGCGCGCGGGGCGGGCGCGCGGACGATCGGCGTGGTCTCGAGCGAGGAGGAGGAGCGGGTGGCGCGGGAGGCGGGGGCGGATGAGGTCGTGCGCGGCGACCACGACTGGCTCGCGGCCGTCCGCGAGCTCACCGCCGGTCGCGGCGCGGACGTGCTGTATGACCCGGTGGGGGGCGAGCGCTTTGCCGACAGCGTGCGCGCGCTTGCCCCGGAGGGGCGCCTGCTGGTCGTGGGGTTCGCCGGCGGTCAGATTCCCACCGTGACCGCCAACCGGCTGCTGCTGCGCAACGTCTCGGTCGTCGGCGTGGGCTGGGGTGCCTTCGCAGGCGACCGGCCGGAGCTGATGGCCGAGATCGGCGCCGACCTGGAGCGGCTGGCCGACGCAGGCCACGTTCGGCCCCTCGTGGGGCGCACCTATCCGCTCGAGCAGGGCGCGCAGGCGCTGCGCGATCTCGAGCAGCGCCGTGCGACCGGCAAGCTCGTGCTCACCCTGCGCTGATCGGGCAGAGCACGGATCGTGTCATTTGACGCCGCACCGAGGCGTGTCTACCGTGAGTCTTTCCAGGCGGCCGTGTTGGAAGGGTGGGGCCACTCAAGCACTGCCCCCCAGAGACCGATGAATGACTAGATGACCCCCAATGCGCTCATCGCGCCGGCCCGCCTGGCCGGCGTTTCGCTGTTGCGCACCCAGACGGATGAGCGGTTGGTGGATCTCGTCCGGGCCGGGAACGACGGCGCCTTCGAAGCGATCGTCAGCCGCTACCGCGGGCCGCTCCTGCGCTACTGCTGCGCGCTCCTTCCCGTCGCGCGCGCCGAGGACGCCGTTCAGCAGACCTTCCTGCGCGCCTACGATTCATTGCGCGCTTCCGACGCGGAGATGCAGTTGCGGCCATGGCTCTACCGGATTGCGCACAATTCGACCCTCAACGCGCTCCGTGACCGAGCCCTCGGGCACGGGCAGCTGTCCGAGCAGATCGACGGCGTGGAGCGTCCCGATCAGGCCTACGAGAGGAGCCAGAGCCTGCGCGAAGTTGTAGCCGCGGTGAAACTGCTCCCCGACCGCCAGCGCCATGCGATCGTCCTGCGCGAACTCGAAGGCCGCTCCTATGATGAGATCGCCGTTTCGCTCGGGGCGAGCAACGGCGCCGTGCGCCAGTTGCTCAACCGCGCGCGACTGACGCTGCGAGCCGGCGCCACGGCGATCACCCCCTTGGCTCTGCTCACTCGCATCCCCTGGACGCCGGGGCCGGGTGGGGACACCGCCGTGCGCGTCGCCGAGATCTGTGGCGGCAGCGCCGGTGGGGCGGTGCTGGCAAAGGTCTGCGCCACCGCACTCGTGACTGGAGCGGTGCTGGGCGGCGCGGCCACCGTTCCCGGCGGAGGGGACGGGAGCAAGGCGCGTCCAAAGACTTCGGGCCGAGCGACACTCCCGGCCGGTCACGGTGAGCGGAGGGGCCAGACGTCCATGACCGGCGCCCGCGCCGATCGCCACAGCGAACCTGGGGCGCGCCACGACCAGGTCGGTCGGAGCGCCAACGGCCGAAACGGCGCCGGCGATTCAAAGGGCGGCGCAGATGATGACGACCTTGCCGATCGCAGCGAGCGCGATGAGGACCACGGGCCAGGCTCGGCCTCCGGGGAGTCGGACTCGGGTTCAGGGGAGTCCGGCTCGGGTTCAGAAGGGTCGGAGTCGGGTTCAGGGGAGTCCGCCTCGAGCTCCGGCTCAGGCTCCGGCGAATCCGGATCCTCCGGCTCAGGCTCCCTTGAGCCCGACCTCGCCGACTCCGAGCCAAGCGGCTCAGGCACGAGCAGCTCACCACTCGACGGCTTGGAGACAAGCGGTTCCACCTCGGGCGGCTAGCACATGGACGGATGGCCGACCCTGCTCGCGTGAGCTTTTCCGCGCGTATGTGTTCCAAGGGCGGCATGCACACCACCACGGCTTCTAGCCATGCGACCGAGGCAACCGCCACCTGTTCAAGCGGCGCGCTCTCGCAACCGAAGGAGACCACATGAGACGACTTGGACTTGCAGTCACGCTGCTCGCGCTACTCCTGGTGCCGGCATCGGCCCAGGCCCGCGATCGCGACCGCGACAAGCTGCCCGACCGCTGGGAGAAGAGGTTCCACATCTCCACCCAGACGAAGAGCGCCCGGCAGGATCCCGACAGGGACGGGCTGTCGAACCTGGGCGAGTTTCGCTCGAAGACCAACCCGCGCCGCAAGGACACCGACCGCGACGGCATCCTCGATGACGACGAGGACGCCGATCGCGACCGCGTCGACAACGAGAACGAGATCCGGGAGGGCACGAGGCCCCGTGACCGCGATTCGGACGACGACGGCCGTGCCGACGGCCGCGAGGACCGCGACCGCGACGGCCTGGACAACGCCGACGAGGATGAGACCGGCAACGACCCCATCGATGCCGATACGGACAACGACGGCGTCGAGGACGGCGACGAGCAGGCGGGCACCGTTTTCGCATTCGATAACTCCGACGGTCTCCCAAGCATGCTCACCATAAGGCTCGCCGGGGGGAGGGACGTCTTCGGTTTCGTCACCTCCGCCACCGAGATCGAGTGCGAAACCGAGGACGAGTCAGAGGATCACCATGGCGACGTGGCCCGTGTATCGCAGGAGGACGGCGACGACTCGGGCCCCGGCGATCATTCCGGACCCGGCGGCGATGACGACGACGCCGGCGAGAACGACGATGGCAACTGCACCGTCGCCGATCTGCGCCTGGGCGCCATCATCCACGAAGCCGAGGGTCAGGTCGTGAACGGCGTTCTCGTCTTCACCGAGGTGGAGATCCTGAAGCCGTAGGGCGGCGCACCTCGTAGCAAAGCGAAGGGGCGGCCCATGGGCCGCCCCTTCTGCGTTCGCGGGCTTCTACGGAGTGATCGCCACCATCCGCTCGATCGGCACGCGAGCGCGCTCGGCGACCTCGGGGGCGACCTTCACGACCGGCGCCATGTCACGCAGGCAGTCGCGGAGCTTTGGCAGCGTGATCATCTTCATGTACTGGCAGACCGCCGCCCGGTTGGCGGGCACGAAGCGCTTGCCGGGGTTCTCCTGCTCGAGCGGATAGAGCATGCCGGTCTCGGTGGCCACGATGAACGTGTCGGCCTCCGACTCGCGCGCGTGGTCGAGCATCCCACCGGTGGAGAGCATGTGGGTGTTCTCGGCGTCCACGTCCCCGGAGGCCACGTACTCCATCACCGAGGTCGAGCAGCCGCACTCCGGGTGGATCAAGAAGTCGGCTCCCGGGTTGGCCTCCCTGACCGCGGTGATGTCGCGCGGGCGGATACCGGCGTGCACGTGGCATTCGCCGGTCCAGACCTTCAGGCGGCGCCCGGTGACCTTCTCGACGTAGGCACCCAGGAACATGTCGGGGCCGAAGAGGATCTCGGTGTCCTCGCCGTGCTCGCGCCAGATGTGCTCGACCACCGGGACGGCGTTGGAGGAGGTGCAGCAGTAGTCGGTCTCCGCCTTGACCTCGGCGGTGGTGTTCACGTACATGACGACGATCGCCCCCGGGTTGGCGGCCTTCCACTCGCGCAGCTCGTCCGCCGTGATCGAGTCCGCCAGCGAGCAGCCGGCATCGAGGTCGGGCAGCAGGACAGTCTTCTCAGGACAGAGGATCGACGCGGTCTCGGCCATGAAGTGAACGCCGCAGAACGCGATCGTCTCCCCTTCCGCGGCCGCCGCCTGGCGGGAGAGCCCGAGCGAGTCGCCGACGAAGTGGGCCACGTCCTGGATCTCCGGCAGCTGGTAGTTGTGGGCGAGGATCACCGCGTCCCGGCGCTCGGCGAGCGCGCGGACCTCTCGCTTCAGGGCAGGCAGATTCTCCAGCTCGAGGGGTGCTGGCACGTGCCCCGCCGGGGGCGTGGTCTGGACCGGCATGTTTCGAACCTCTCTCGGTGTCGAAATGAGTCTCGCCCGTAAGGGACGGGCAAGCGCTTTGTAAAGTGTAGCGCCGCGGCTACAGGAGATCCACCAGCAGCGACAGGTCGAGCGCCGGCGCGGAGTGGGTGAGCGCGCCCACGGATATGAAGTCGACGCCGGTCTCGGCCACCGCCCGCACCGTCTCGAGCGTGATCCCGCCCGAGGCCTCGAGCTGGGCGAGGCCCCGCGCACGGGCCACGGCCGCGTGCTGGTCCTCGAGGCTCATGTTGTCGAGCAGCACGCGCGTTACGCCGGCGTCGAGCACTTCGTCGAGCTCGTCCAGCGTCTCGACCTCCACCTCCACGGTCACCCCGTCCGGCGCACCGGCCAGTGCCCGCAGCGCCGCCTCCCCCGCTCCGCCCACCGTGCGCGCGTGGTTTTCCTCAAGAGGAATCGCGTCGTGGAGGCCGGCGCGGTGGGAGCTACCGCCGCCGGCCACCACCGCGGCCTTCTCGAGCGCGCGCATGCCCGGCGTGGTCTTGCGGGTGTCGAGAATCTTCGTCCCCGTCCCCTTCACCGCTCCCACGTAACGCGCGGTCAGAGTGGCCACTCCGGAGAGGTGCCCCAGGAAGTTGAGCGCGGTCCGCTCGGCCGCCAGGATACTCGCGACCGCGCCCTCCAGCTCGGCCACCGGGCCCTCCTCGCGCCACTGGCCCTCCCGGGCGAGCGCGACGAACTGGAGCGCCGGATCGACTCGCTGAAAGACCGCCTGGGCCACCCCCATGCCGGCCGCCACGCCGGGGGCCTTCTGCCGGATGCCGGCCTTCGCGCGGGAGCCCTGAGGCACGACCGCGAGGGAGGTGAGGTCCCCTTCGCCGAGGTCTTCGGCGAGCGCGCGGTCGATCAGGTCGCGCACCTCGGGCGCCGGCTCAGGCAGGTGCGGCCACCCTGCCTATCCCCGCCGCCGCGTAGGCGTCGGCCTCGTCGAGGGTCTCCTCGCGCAGCAGGGCCTCCGCCAGCGCGTCGAGGCGTGGGCGCTCCTGCTCGAGCAGGACGCGGACGTCCTCGAGCGCCTCGTCTGCGATCCGGCGCACCTCCCTGTCCACGAGCTCGTGCGTGGCCTCGGAGGTCTCCGAGACGCCCGGCAGGAGCGGTCCCTGACCGTCCGCGGGCTGCACGGCCACGAACCCGATCTCCTCGCTCATGCCCCAGCGCGCGACCATGCCCCGGGCGATCTGGGTGACCTGCTGGATATCTGACTCGGCGCCGGTGGTCACGTCCCCGAACACGAGCTCCTCGGCCACGCGCCCACCGCAGGCCACCTTGACCTTTCCGAGCAGATAGCGCTCGTCGTAGTTGAAGCGGTCGGCCTCGGGGGCCGACAGGGTCACGCCGAGCGCCTGCCCGCGCGGGATGATCGAGACCTTGCGCACCGGGTCTGCACCTGGGGTGAGCATGCCGACGATGGCATGGCCGGCCTCGTGGTAGGCGATCCGCCTGCGGTCCTCGTCGGACTGCAAGACCTTGCGGGCCGCGCCGAGCACGATCTTCTCGATCGCATCCGTGAAGTCCTCCGGCTGCACCTGCTCGTGCTCCCGGATCGCCGCCACCAGCGCCGCATCGTTCACGACGTTGGCGAGGTCGGCACCGACCATGCCGGGGGTGGTGGCGGCGAGCGCCTCCAGGTCCACGGCCTCGCTCAGCGGCACCGAGCGGGTGTGCACCTCGAGGATCTTGC
The DNA here is from genome assembly GCA_051005475.1 of Thermoleophilaceae bacterium. GTDB lineage: Bacteria > Actinomycetota > Thermoleophilia > Solirubrobacterales > Thermoleophilaceae > JAAYBF01. The sequence goes on along the minus strand of JBPCJI010000055.1, from coordinate 714 downwards.
GCCGGCCGATCCTGTCCGGGGGCTGCACGGCCACCCGGCGGTCAAAGCGCCCGGGGCGCAGGAGCGCGGGGTCGAGGATCTCGGGGCGGTTGGTGGCCGCGAGCACGACCACCCCTGCGGCGGTGTCGAAGCCGTCCATCTCGGTGAGGATCTGGTTGAGGGTCTGCTCGCGCTCGTCGTGCCCGCCGCCACCGAAGCCGCCGCCCCCCGAGCGGGAGCGCCCGATGGCATCGAGCTCGTCGATGAAGATGATCGCCGGGGCCGCGTCCTTGGCCTGCTGGAAGAGGTCGCGCACCCGCGATGCCCCGACCCCCACGATCGCCTCGATGAATTCCGAGGCCGAGATCGAGAAGAACGGAACGCCCGCCTCGCCGGCGATTGCCTTGGCCAGCAGCGTCTTGCCCGTGCCCGGCAGGCCCGAGAGCAGCACCCCGCGCGGCATCCGCGCGCCGAGCTTCATGAAGCGTGCCGGCTCGGTCAGGAACGCAACGATCTCGGTGAGCTCGTTCTTGGCCTCGTCGATGCCCGCCACGTCGTTGAAGGTCACGCGCTGCTCGGAGGCCTCCGCCAGGCGCGCCTTCGAGCGACCGAACTGGCCGAGCATCCCCCCGCCACCCGCCTGCTTTGCCATGCGGCGGAAGATGAAGATGAAAAGCCCCACGATCAGCAGGGTCGGACCGAAGCTGAACAGGAGCGTCTGGAGGAACGAGCGCT
>JBPCJI010000054.1:0-6866 GCA_051005475.1 Thermoleophilaceae bacterium | reverse complement strand
GATAGTCGGCGATCGGCGTTCGCTTGCCGTAGCCGTTCTCGGTGATCACCAGCAGATCGGTGTCGTCGCGGGCGATGTCCATCGAGAGCACGCAGTTGTCCCCGCGGGAGACGTTCATGCCGCGCACGCCGCCCGTGTCGCGGCCCATCGGGCGCGCGGCGTCCTCGGAGAAGCGCGCCGCCTGTCCCGAGCGCGAGACCATGATGATGTGGTCCTCCCCGTCGGTCCTGCGCACGGCCACAAGCTCGTCGTCGTCGCGGATCTTGATGGCGATGATCCCGTCGGCCTTGATCGGGGTGTTGTAGGCCGGGAACTCGGTCTTCTTGATCTGGCCCTGGCGGGTGGCGAACACGAGGTACTTGCCCTCGGTGAAGTCGCGCGTGGAGAGCACGGCCCGCACGAACTCCCCTTCGCGAAGCGGCAGCACGTTCACCAGTGCGCGTCCACGGGCGGTGCGGCCGGCTTCCGGCAGCTCGTAGACCTTCTGCCGGTATACCTTGCCGCGGTTGGTGAAGAAGAGGAGCTAGTCGTGGGTCGAGCACACGAAGAGGTGCTCGATGTAGTCCTCGTTCTTCGTGTCCATTCCCATCACGCCTACTCCCCCGCGCTTCTGGTTGCGGTAGGTGGCCAGCGGCAGCGACTGGATGTAGCCCGAGCGCGTGATCGCGATCACCACCTGCTGGTCGGCGATCAGGTCCTCGATGTCGATGTCGTGCTCGGAGTGGGTTATGTCCGTGCGCCGATCATCGCCGTAGGCATGCCTTATCTCGAGCAGCTCCTCCTTGATCAGGTCGCGCACCCGCTGCTCGTCGCCGAGCAGCTCCCGCAGCCACTTGATCCGCTCGACCACCTCGGCGTGCTCTTGCCTCAGCTTGTCGGCCTCCAGCGCGGTGAGGCGCTGGAGGCGCAGGTCGAGGATCGCCTGGGCCTGGATGCGGGTCAGCTCGAACTGCTCCATCAGGCCATCCCGGGCGGCGTCCGGATCGCGTGAGCCGCGGATCAGCTCGATCACCGCTTCTATATCGGTGATCGCGATCAGCAGGCCCTCGAGGATGTGCAGCCGCGCCTCCCGCTGCCGCAGCTCGTGCTTGGTCCGGCGCACCACCACCTCGCGCTGGTGCTGCACGTACTCCTGGATCAGCTCACGCAGGGAGAGCGTGCGAGGCACCCCGTCGGCCAGCGCCACCATGTTCACGCCGAAGGTGCTCTGGAGCGGCGTGTGCTTGAACAGGTTGTTGAGGACGACCTTGGGGATCACGTCGCGCTTGAGCTCGATCACGATCCGGATGCCGTTCCGATCCGATTCGTCGCGCAGGTCGGAGATCTGCGGGATCTTGCCGTTCTGGACAACCTCCGCGATCTTCTTGATCAGACCCGAGCCGTCGTTGCGGCCGTCGCCCTTGGAGACCTGGTAGGGCAGCTCGGTGACGATGATCGCCTCCTTGCCCTGGCGCAGTGGCTCGATGTGCGCCTTGCCCTGGACCACCACCCTGCCGCGGCCGGTCTCGTAGGCGTCCTTGATGCCCTGCCACCCCTTGATCACCCCGCCGGTCGGAAAGTCGGGGCCCTTGATGTGCTTCATCAGCCCGGCAACGTCGATGGCCGGGTTGTCGATGTAGGCCACCGTGGCGTCGATCGTCTCGCCCAGGTTGTGCGGAGGGATGTTCGTCGCCATGCCGACGGCGATCCCGGACGAGCCGTTCACGAGCAGGTTCGGATAGCGCGCGGGCAGGACGCTCGGCTCGAGGCGCGAGTCGTCGTAGTTGGGCACGAAGTCGACGGTGTCCGCGTCGATGTCGCGCACCATCTCCGTGGCGAGCTTGGCGAGCCGCGCCTCCGTGTAGCGGTATGCGGCGGCGGAGTCGTTGTCGATCGAGCCGAAGTTGCCCTGGCCGTCCACGAGCGGGTAGCGCATGGCGAAGTCCTGGGCCATCCGCACGAGCGTGTCGTAGATCGCCGAGTCCCCATGGGGATGGAAGCTGCCCATGACGCCGCCGACCACGGTCGCGCACTTGCGATAGGGCCGACTCGGCTGGAGCCCGGACTCGTGCATCGCGAACAGCACCCGGCGGTGGACGGGCTTCAGCCCGTCGCGCGCGTCGGGCAGCGCGCGTCCGACGATCACGCTCATCGCGTAGTCGAGGTAGGACGACCGCATCTCCTCCTCGAGCCCACGAGGCTCGACATGGCCGCCCGAGAGCGTCTCAGCGCCGGCCATCAGCGGTCCGCCCCGGCGGACGGTCCGCCGAGGCGGGAGTTCATCGCGTCAGACATCGAAATTCGTGACGTCCCTGGCATAGGTCTCGATGAACTCCCGCCTCGGCTCGACCTTGTCCCCCATCAGCATGGAGAAGATCTGGTCGGCGCTCGCGGCGTCGTCGACGGTGACCTGTTGCAGCGTGCGCCGTTCCGGGTCCATCGTCGTGTCGAAGAGCTGGTCGTCGTTCATCTCGCCCAGGCCCTTGAAGCGCTGGAGCGGAACCCCCTCGCGTGCGATGTCGAGCACCTTCTTGCGCAGGTCCTCGAACGAGAGCGCCGTCTCCTCCTTGCGGCCGAGGGTCACTTCGAAAGGAGGGGTCCCGGCCAGCTCCTCGAGCTCCCCGTGCACGCGCACGAAGCCGCGGTACTCCGAGCGCTCGAACATCTCGCGACGCAGCTTGTAGGTGGCGGCCGAGCCGGTCTTGCGCTCCACGACCCGGACGATGAGCTCCTCGCCGTCCTCGCTGATCAGCTCGGTCTCGTAGGGCTCGGGGGCCGGGGCGGCGCGCCTCATCAGCTCCACCACCTCGTCGCCACCGGTTGCGGCGGAGTCGAGGATCTGGGACTCCTCCAAGAACGTGATCGTGTCGTGCCCGAACTCCGCTCTCAAGGCCGAGGCCCAACCCTCGTATTGCTTGAGCAGCCGTCCGTACTTCTGCCAGCGGGCGTGGGTCAGCTTGAAGGCATTGCGGCCGCGGTCGGTCACGTCCATCTTCTCGAGCTTGTCGCGCAGGAGCATCTCCTCGAGCTCGGACTCCTTCTCGATGTAGACCTCCTGGCTGCCGTTCTTCATCCTGTAGAGCGGCGGCTTCGCGAGGTAGACGTAGCCGCTCTCGATCAGCTGCGGCATCTCGCGAAACAGGAACGTCAGCACCAGGGTGCGGATGTGCGCACCGTCAACGTCGGCGTCGCACATCACGATCACCTTGTGGTAGCGCGCTTTCTCGACGTCGAACTCCTCGCGGATCCCGGTGCCGATTGCCGTGATGAGCGCCCTGATCTCGTTGTTGGAGAGCACCTTGTCGATCCGGTTCTTCTCGACGTTGATGATCTTGCCTCGCAGGGGCAGCACCGCCTGCGTGTTGCGATCGCGGCCCATCTTCGCCGAGCCGCCGGCGGAGTCGCCCTCCACCACGAACAGCTCGGCCAGCGCCGGGTCACGTACCGAGCAGTCGGCGAGCTTGCCGGGGAGCGTCGTATCGGAGAGCGCTGACTTGCGGCGGGTGAGATCGCGCGCCTTGTGGGCGGCCTCGCGGGCGTGGGCCGCAGAGACGGCCTTCTGGATGATCTGCCTGGCCTCACCCGGGTTCTCCTCCAGGAACTCCGCCAGGCCCCGGTTCACGGCCGCCTGAACGAACCCCTCCACGGGCGGGTTGCCGAGCTTGGTCTTGGTCTGGCCCTCGAACTGGGGGTCGGCGACCTTCACCGAGATGATCGCGGTGAGCCCCTCGCGCACGTCCTCACCGATCAGGTTTGGGTCCCTCTCCTTCAGCTCACCCTTCTGCCTTGCATAGGAGTTGACCGTGCGCGTGAGCGCCGAGCGGAAGCCGGAGAGGTGCGTACCGCCCTCGTGCGTGTTGATGTTGTTGGCGAAGGAGAGCAGGCTCTCCTGGTAGGAGTCGTTCCACTGCATCGCCACCTCCACGTCGCCGACGTCACCGCCGTCCTCCATGTAGATGACCTTCTTGTGCAGCTCCGAGCGGGTTCCCTGAGAGTGCAGGTACTTCACGAAGTCGACGATGCCGCCGTCGTACTGGAAGCTCGTCTCGAAGCCCTCGCCACGCTCGTCGGCGAAATTGATCCGCAGCCCCTTCGTCAGGAAGGCCATCTCGCGGAAGCGCTGCTCGAGCGTTGCGCGCTCGTAGTCGACCGTCTCGAAGATCTCGAGGTCTGGCATGAAGGTGATGCTCGTGCCGTGCCGGTCTGTCGCGGCTCCCTGCCTCAGCTCGGCCTGCGGGGCGCCACGCTCGTAGGACTGGGTCCACTCGTGCCCCTCGCGCCAGACGGTGAGGTCCAATTTCTCCGACAGGGCATTGACCACCGAGACGCCGACTCCGTGGAGGCCGCCCGAGACCTTGTAGCCGCCACCGTCGCCGAACTTCCCGCCCGCATGCAACACAGTGAGCACGACCTCGGCGGCCGGGCGCCTCTCCTTCTCGTGCATGCCGACCGGGATGCCGCGCCCGTTGTCGGTGACCGTGACGGAGTTGTCCGGGTGGATCGCGATCTCGACGTGGTCACACTCGCCGGCGAGGGCCTCGTCGACCGAGTTGTCCATCATCTCGTAGATCAGGTGATGCAGGCCGCGCACCCCCGTCGAGCCGATGTACATGCCTGGGCGCTTGCGCACCGCCTCGAGGCCCTCGAGCACGGTGATGTCCTGCGCGCCGTAGCTTGCCTTCTTGTCCCCCTTCGAGCCCTTCGAGCCCTTCGCCAAGCGGTCCCTTCCGTCACCGGTCACAACATGAGAAGGCCCCGGCCCGGCGCATACGTCACACGGGTCGAGGCGGTTGGAGCGTCAGCACGAGATGTTATCAGAACGGGGGTTCCGGCGGGCGTGGCGCAGACGCACAAAAGCCCCGCAAATCGCCACAATCCGGTAGCCGGTTGGTCCTGAACGGTTACACAATCCGCACGGCTTGCCCGTGGGCGGGTTTCCCGCCGTTACGGAATCCTTCGGCGGGCGGGGCGGGGGTGGTTGCCGGCGGCTCCGCCCGTGTGGACACGGAGGTTCCTCAGCGGCCCCAAGCCGGAAGGCTCGAGGACCGCGTTGAGCCGCTGCACGATCTCCGGCCCGAGCAGCGCGAGCTCCTGCGTCCACGCCGCCGAGCGGCATGCCACGGTCAAGGTTCCGCCGCTTTCGGCGACCGGCTCGGCCTCCGCCGCCACGGCTGCGCCGGCAGCCTCCGCCCAGGCCGACTGGACGCGAGCCAGGACCGTGGGCGGAGTCGCCGCGCCCGCCAGCTCCCCGAGCGCGACCGATACGTGACGCGGCCCCGGCCGCCTCATGCCCTCACCCCCGTTTGCCGGATCCCACCCAGCCGTCCAGCGGCGACCTCCACAACCGTGACGCCCGGATCCCCCGCGCCCGGGACGTGGTCGAGGTCGGTCGTGGTGACCAGGCTCTGGCCCGTTGAGCGCAGCAGCTCCGAGAGAAGCTCCCGCCGCGCGCCGTCGAGCTCGGACATCACGTCGTCAAGAAGCATGAGGGGCGGGCGGTCACGCTCGGCCGCCAGGAGGTCCCGCTCGGCGAAGAGCAGGGCCAAGAGCGCCACGCGCTGCTGGCCCTGGGAGCCGTAGGTCCGAAGGGCGGTGTCGTCGTGAAGCAACGCGACGTCGTCGCGGTGGGGGCCGTGCGCGGTGAAACCCCGCTCGAGATCGGCGGCATGGCGCTCGCGCAGCTCGGCGGCGAGGCCGGCGGCGTCGGTCGCTCGTGACCGGGGGCGATAGCGCAGGCGGGCCTCTTCGGGAAGCCCGAGATCGGCCGCCCGGGACGCGAACAGGGGCGCGAGCTGCTCGAGGGCCTCCGCCCGGTCTGCCATCAGGCGCCAGCCCTGGCGGGCCAGCTCGGCGTCCCAGGACCCAAGCGACCCGGACGAGCCCGCACCCGATCCGGCTCGGCCGAGCAGTGCGTTGCGTTGGGCGAGAGCGCGTGCGTAGGCGGAGCGGGTCCCGGCGCGGGAGGGCCACAGCGCCCGCACAAGCTGGTCGAGGTGTGCCCGTCGCGCACTCGGAGGGCCTTTCACGAGCTCCAGGCGCTCGGGCAGGAACACGCTCACGAGCGGGCGGGCGGAGGTCGCCGACAGGCTGTCCACCTCCGCGCCGTCCACGCGGAGCGACTTCGGCTCCCCTGGCTCGAAGCCGACCTCGAGCTGGTGCGAGACCCCCTCACTGTCGGCCGTGGAAACCGTCACCCGCGTGACGCCCGCGCCGCGCCGAACGAGCTCACGCTCGTTCGCGGTTCGGGGTGAACGGGCGGTGCAGCCGAAGTAGAGGGCCTCGAGCAGGTTGGTCTTGCCGGCTCCGTTGGGACCGCAGATCACCGTCAGGCCGTCGCCAAGATTGAGCTCGGCCCGGCCGTAGTTGCGGAAGTCGCTGACGCTGACGCGCAGCACTCGCACAGGGCCCCCTCGGCTAGGCGTTCAGCCTGATCGGCATGACCAGGTAGGTGAAGCCACCATCGTCGCCCGATTGCACGAGACCGGGGCGGAGCGGGCTGATCAACCTGAGCAGCAATTCCTCCGATTCGGTCTGCTCGAGTCCATCGCGCAGGAACTCGGGGTTGAAGCCGATCTCGAACTCCTCGCCTGAGAACGGCACCGGAAGGCTCTCGCTGGCGCGCCCCACGTCGGGAGTCTGAGCGGAGATCTCGAGGGCGCCCTCGCTGAAGCGCAGGCGCAGCGGAGCGTTCTTCTGCGCGAGAAGGCTCATGCGCCGCACCACGTCGAGCAGCTCCGCGCCGTTCAGCCGAAGCTCGTGCTCGAATGATTCCGGCAGCAGCTGACGGTAGTTCGGAAACCGACCTTCCACCAGCCGCGAGGAGAGAACCACCCTTCCTATGCGGAATATGACCTGGTTCGGCAGCGCGGCAACCTCGATCTCGGCAT
>JBPCJI010000053.1:0-19907 GCA_051005475.1 Thermoleophilaceae bacterium | reverse complement strand
ACGACACGACGGGCCGCCGCCGCGAACCGCGCAGGCGCGACGTCTCGATGGACGACCGCCAGCGCTCCTCGCTCGAGATCTCCGATGACGACATCGACATCCCGTCGTTCCTGAAGGACTGAGGCCCGTCCGCTCGCGGGCGGGTAGCACGGCCGAGTCCTCACCGATCATCTAGCCTCCGAGCGGCTTGGGACCTGCCGCCGACACCCTGCGCCGGACGCCGTTGTTCGACCGCCACCAGGCGGCGGGTGGCAAGCTCGTGCCCTTCGCCGGGTGGGAGATGCCGGTGCAGTACGAGGGCATCCGGCAGGAGCACCTCGCGGTCCGCACCCGCGCGGGCGTGTTCGACGTCTCGCATATGGGCGAGGTCGAGACCAGCGGTCCCGGGGCCGATGCGTTCCTGCAGCGGATCCTGTCGAATGACGTCACGAAGCTCACGGACGGCGGGGCGCAGTACTCGGTGCTCTGCCGCGAGGACGGCGGAGTCCTCGACGACCTCTTCACCTACCGCATCGGCGACCGTTTCCTGACCGTCACCAACGCCTCGAACCACGAGCGCGACCATGCCTGGTTCGCCGAGCAGGCGCACGAGTTCGACGTGGAGGTCAGCGACGCCCGTGACCGCTACGCGATGCTCGCGGTGCAGGGGCCGGACGCCCGCCGGACCGTGGCGCGGCTGGCCGCGGGCGAGCTGCCCGCGCGGATGCGCACCGCCGAGCTGGCGGTGGCCGGCGTGGAGTGCCTCGTGTGCGGCACGGGCTACACCGGTGAGGACGGCGTGGAGCTGTTGATGGCGCCCGAAAGGGCCGCCGCCGTGTGGGATGCGCTGGTGGACGAGGGTGTCAGCCCCGCCGGTCTCGGCGCCCGCGACACCCTCCGTCTCGAGGTTTGCTTTCACCTCTACGGCAACGATTTGTCGCTTGACCGGGGGCCGCTCGAGGGCGGCCTCGGCTGGTGTTGCAAGCTCGACACGGGATTCATCGGCTCGGATGCCCTCCGGGCGACCGAGCCACAGGAGACCCTCGTGCCCTTCGCCTTCACGGGCCCCGGCATTCCGCGGCAGGGCAACCCCGTGCATACAGGCGCCGGAGCGGGCATCGTGACGAGCGGAAGCCTGTCGCCATGCTTGGATACCGGCATCGGGATGGCCTACATCCCCGTGGCGGCGGCACGGCCCGGCGCTCCGATCGAGGTGGATGTCCGCGGGAAGCTGCGCCGCGCCGAGATCCGCGAGAAGCCCCTGTACTCCAAGAGCTGAGGAGAGGACGCGAGTGGCCGAGAACTATCCGGAGGACCTGAAGTACCACCCGGACCACGACTGGGCGCGCGTCGAGGGCCAGGATGCCGTTTTCGGCATCACCTGGTACGCGCAGGATGCGCTGGGCGAGGTCGTCTTCTTCGATCCGCCCGAGGTCGGCGCCACTGTCTCCGCGGGCCAGCCCTACGCGGAGGTGGAGTCCGTCAAGGCGGTATCCGATGTGTTCGCGCCACTGTCAGGGGAGATCACGGCGGTCAACGATGGGCTCGTGGACAGCCCGGAGAGGATCAACGAGGATCCCTATGGCGAGGGCTGGCTCGTCAAGGTCAGGCTCTCAGAGCAAGGCGAGGCCGATTCCCTCATGGACGCGGACGCCTACAAGGCCCTCCTCGCGTCCGAGTGACCTGGATGCCATGAGCCGCTACACCTCGGGAACCGATGCCGACCGGCGGGCGATGCTCGATGCCATCGGCGTCGGCTCGCTCGAGGACCTGTTCGCCGAGATCCCGGAGGGCGTGCGGCTGTCGCGGCCCCTCGACCTGCCCGACGGCAGGCCCGAGCAGGACGTCTTCGATCACCTCTCCTCGCTGGCGGCGCGCAACCGCCACGCCGACGAGGAGATCACGTTCCTGGGAGCCGGGATGTACGACCACTACGTGCCGGCGATCGTCGACTCGATCCTGGGGCGCTCGGAGTTCCTGACGCCCTACACCCCCTACCAGCCGGAGATCTCCCAGGGCGGGCTGCAGGTGATGTTCGAGTTCCAGACGGCGATCTCGGAGCTGACGGGCCTGCCGGTCTCGAACGCGTCGGTGTACGAGGGCCCCTCCGCGGTGGCCGCGGCCGGGTACCTGGCCAAGCTCGAGACGAAAAGGACGAAGCTGGTGGTCTCGCGTGGCCTGCATCCCCACGCGCGCGAGGCTCTTGCCACGCACGCGGTGGGTTACGCGATGAGCGTCCGGGAGGCGGGGCTGACCGCCGATGGCGCGACCGACCTCGACGCCCTGGCGGCCCTCGTGGACGAGGACACGGCGGCGGTGTTCGTCCAGCAGCCGAACTTCCTGGGGACCGTGGAGGAGCTCGGCGTGCTCGGCGAGGCAGCCAAGCGCACGGGCGCGCTGTTCGTGGTGGCCGCGGATCCCCTCCCGCTCGGCATCCTCGCGCCGCCGGGTGAGCTGGGCGCCGACATCTGCGTCGGAGAGGGGCAGACGCTCGGTAACCGGCTCGACTTCGGCGGCCCGTCGTTTGGGTTCTTCGCGGCCCGCGAGCGCTTCCTCCGCAAGATGCCGGGGCGTATCGCGGGCGAGACCCGCGACGTGGACGGCAAGCGCGGCTTCGTGCTCACGCTGCAGACCCGCGAGCAGCACATCCGCCGGGAGAAGGCCACGCACAACATCTGCACCTCGCAGGCACTGAACGCGCTGGCCGGGGTGATCTACCTGTCCTGGCTGGGCAAGCGCGGCCTGGTCGAGCTCGGCGAGCTGATGGCCAGGCGGACCCACTACGCGCGCGGCGCGCTCGGCCTCGAGCCGATCAATCCCGGCCCCGTCGTGCGGGAGTTCGCGGTGCGGGTGCCCGACGTAGACCGGCTGGTGCGGCTCGCACGCGCGAGGGGGATAAATGCCGGCTACAGGCTGCGCGACACCTATCCCGAGTACGGGGACGGCCTGCTCGTGGCGATCACCGAGCGGCGCACCCGGGCGGACATCGACCGCCTGGCGGCCTTGACGGCCGCAGTGCGGGAGGGGGTGGCGGTCTGATGGCCCAGCTCGACCCGCGGACGGAGGAGGAGACGCTGACGATCTACGAGCGTTCGGTGGCGGGCCGGCGCGCGTTCACCACCCCCGCGCTCGACGTTCCGGATGTGCCGATCGGGGAGATCCTTCCCGCGGCGGCGCGCCGGGCCCGCCCGGCCGAGCTGCCCGAGGTATCCGAGCCGGAGATCGTGCGTCACTTCAACGGGCTGTCGAAGAAGAACTTCGATCTCGACACCGGCTTCTACCCGCTCGGCTCGTGCACGATGAAACACAACCCCAAGTTGCACGAGCGCGTCGCCGCCCTTCCCGGCCACGCCCGGCTGCATCCCCTTCAGGACCCCGAGTACGCACAGGGGGCGCTGGAGCTGATGTGGAACCTGCAGGTGGCGCTCGCGGAGATCGCGGGACTGCCGCACGTCTCCCTGCAGCCGAGCGCGGGGTCCCACGGCGAGCTCGCGGGCCTGCTGCTCACGCGCGCCTATCTCGAGGAGCGCGGTGAGCAAAGGCACAAGGTGCTCACCCCCGACACGGCCCACGGCACCAACCCGGCCACGGTCACGATGGCCGGGTACGAGGTCGTGAAGGTGGGCACCGACGAGCACGGCGGGGTGGACATCGAAGATCTCCGCGACAAGGCCACCGACGACGTGGCCTGCCTCATGCTCACCAACCCCAACACGCTCGGGCTGTTCGACCGCAACATCGAGGAGATAGCGCGGATCGTGCACGGCGCGGGCGCCACGCTCTACTACGACGGCGCCAACCTCAACGCGGTGATGGGCATCTCGCGCCCGGGCGACATGGGCTTTGACATCGTGCACTACAACCTGCACAAGTCCTTCACCCAGCCCCACGGGGGCGGCGGGCCCGGCGCCGGCCCGACCGCGGTGTCGGACCGCATCGAGCCCTTCCTCCCGCGCCCCCAGGTGGTGCGCGTCGGGGACGGGCAGCAAAGCGGCAACGGCCAGCCGGGCGAAGGCCCCCGCTTCGAGCTCGACCACGACCGCCCGCGCTCGATCGGCAAGCTGCGGGGCTTTCAGGGCAACTTCGGGGTCTTCGTGCGCTCCTACGCCTATACCTGCGCCCTGGGGGGCGACGGCCTCAAGGAGGCCTCCGAGACCGCGGTGCTGAATGCCAACTACCTGCGTGCCCGCCTCGCCGAGCAGGGCATCGCGGACTACCTGCCGATCGCCTTCGACCGCATCTGCATGCACGAGTTCGTGCTCTCGGGCAAGGGCGCCCACGGGCAGCTCGGGATCAGGACCCTCGACATCGCCAAGCGGATGCTCGATCACGGCGTTCACCCGCCCACCGTCTATTTCCCGCTGCTCGTGGACGAGGCGCTGATGATCGAGCCGACCGAGACCGAACCCAAGGAGCGCCTGGACCATTTCGCCGCGGTGGTGCGCTCGATCCTCGACGAGGCGAGGGAGGACCCGGAGATCGCCCGCAACGCCCCCTACACGACGCCGGTGCGGCGCCTCGACGAGGGGGCTGCAGCCAAACGACCGGTGGTACGACAGCCGCTGCCCGGCGGGCCCTCCACAGGCTCGACCTGACGCCGCGAAGGGTTTGGCGCGGATGCCGAGTCCTTTCTAGCTGGTGAGCGCGAAGGGCACACGCCTGTTCTGGGCGATGGCGGCCGCGGGCCTGACGGCAAGGCTCGTCCTGGGGTTCGCCTTCTACGGCCAGCCCTACGACCAGGACTCCTTCGCGTTGGTGCGCGAGGCTCTCTCCCGGAGCACGCTGGACCTATACGGCAGCGTGGGCGAGTTCCGCTGGCCCTACCCACCGGCCTACTTCCTGTGGATCGCCGTGGCCGACGGTGTCGCGGACTCCACGGGCGTGGCGTTCCATGGGCTCGTGAACCTACCGGCGATGGCCGCTGACGTGGGCATCGCGTGGATCGTGCAGGCCCACCTCGCACGGAAGGGCGCCGTTGAGACCACGAGGCTGGCGGCGGCGGGACTCGTGCTGCTCGGTCCCGCGTTCATCGCCATCTCGGGATACCACGGCCAGATCGATTCCGTGGCGATCCTGCCCGCGGTCGCGGCCGTGGCCCTGTGGGACCGGGGTGGTGCGCGCCGGGGACTCGCCGCCGGGGCGCTGATCGGCATAGGCATCGCCGTCAAGACCGTTCCGGGGCTGATGCTCCTGGCGCTGCTGCCATGCGCCCGGTCGAGGGGGGAGGCCGCCGCGCTCGTGGGAGCCGCCGTGGCCGTGCCACTCGTTCTGCTTGCCCCCTACCTGCTGCACGACGCGGGGGCCGTCACCCAGGCGCTCGAGTACCCCCCGCGCGGGACCGCGGGAGGACTCGGCCTGATCTCGACGGTGGCGCCCAACGCCCTCGTCAAAGGGGTGCTCGACCACGCAACCGCCTGGAACGCGCTATGGCTGCTCGCCCTCTCGCTCGTCCTCTGGCGCATCCGGCCTGCGCCCGCTCGCGCGGCCGTGATCGTCTGGTTGGCCGCCTACGTGTTCGCCACCGGCTTCTACCTGAACTACTTCGTCTGGGGCCTCTCCTTCATCCTGCTCGACGGAGGCCTCGTGCTGGCGGCGGGGATCCAGGCGGTGGCGCTGGCGCCGATGATCGTGACCTACGCCGGCCTCTTTGGCACCTCGCTGGCGGCGCGCGCCTTCGACGTGCCGATGCTGGCGCTGTGGCTGGCCTTCTGCCTCGGCCTCGCCCACCGCGCGCGCGAGGCGTTCACGCTCCGGCGGACGTAGGGCAAGGGCCGGCCGGGGGTCCGGGGGCGGGAGCCCCCGCTGCCATCCCAGTCGAAACGGTCACCGGTCGCCGTAGGGCAAGCGCCGCCGGGGGTCCGGGGGCGGGAGCCCCCAGCCTAATATCCCGGCCGTGCGCATCTTCAGCGGCATCCAACCGACCGGCCGCAAGCACCTGGGCAATCACATCGGGGCTGTCCGCGGCTTTCTGGACGGCCAGGAGCGGGGGGATCCCGCGATCTACTGCATCGTCGACCTGCACGCCACCACGGTCGCCTACGACCCGCGTGAGCTGCGCTCCTACGTCTACGACACGCTTGCGATGCTCTTGGCCTCGGGACTGGACCCGGAGCGTTCCATCCTCTTTAGACAGAGCGATGTGCACGAGCACACCGAGCTCTCCTGGCTGCTCTCCAGCGTCACCGCCCACGGCGACCTCAGCCGCATGACCCAGTTCAAGGACAAGTCCGCCCACCCGGGCCGGCTGGTCTCCGCCGGCCTGTTCCTCTACCCGGTCCTCCAGGCGGCCGATGTGCTCGCCTACCGCGCGGAGGAGGTGCCGGTGGGCGATGACCAGCGCCAGCACGTGGAGCTGATGCGCGACGTCGCCCTGCGCTTCAACGCCACCTTCGGCGACGTCCTCGTCGTGCCCGAGCACCGCATTCCCGAGGTGGGGGCGCGGATCATGGATTTGCAGGAGCCCGAGAGCAAGATGTCGACCACGGGTAGCGAGGAGCGCGGGCTCGTGTACGTCGATGACGATGAGCCGGCGATCCTGAAGAAGGTCAAGAGCGCGGTGACGGACTCGGGCAGCGAGGTCCGCAGGGGCGCGGGCAAGCCGGGCATCTCCAACCTGATCGACATCCTCGCGGTGATCCGGGAGATTCCCACGCAGCAGGTGGAGCAGGAGTTCGAGGGGCAGGGATACGGCGCCTTCAAGGGCGCGGTCGCCGAGGCGGTCGTCGAATACCTGCGCCCGGTCAGAGAGCGCTACGGGGAGCTGCGCCCCGACCAGGACACGCTGGAGGCCGTGCTCGGCGCCGGGGCCCGGCGCGCGCGCGGGCTCGCCTCCGAGACGCTGTCCGAGGTGCGGGAGGCGATGGGCGTCGGACCGCCCGCGTAGGCTCCCGGCGGTGTCCGTGGGCGCTTCGCTTGACCTCGAGATGGACCTGGAGGTCTTCCAGGGGCCGTTCGACCTGCTTCTGACGCTCGTCCTGCGCGAGGAGGTCGATCTGCTCGAGCTCCAGCTGGCGGATGTGGTCCTGGCCTACATCGACCACCTGGACCGCGCGGGCGAGCTGGATCTCGAGGCGGCCACGGAGTTCCTCGTGCTGATCGCCGCGCTGTTGGAGCTCAAGTCGCGGCTGATGCTCCCGGGCGAGGATGGCGATGGGCTCGACCTCGAGCCCGGCGAGGCCGCGGAGGAGCTGCTGGCGCGGATGCTCGAGTACCGCCGCTACAAGTCCGCCGCCGCCTTCCTCGAGCAGCGGCTGCGCTCGGAGAGCGGATTCCGTTACCGCTCCGCGCCGCTGCCCCCCGCCCTGCGGCGGGTCTCGCTCGACCTGGCCGAGCCGGTCTATGACCCGGCCGCTCTGGGAGGGGCGATCGGCGCGCTACTGCGCACCCCGCCCAGGCTCGAGCTCGGGCACATGGCCACGCCCCACGTGTCTCTCGAAGGGCGCCTCGCCCACGTGCGCTCGCTGCTCGGCAGGCTCGGCAGCTTCTCCTTCGACCAGGCCGTGGAGGGCGCCGACCGGCTGACGGAGGCGGTCACCCTCTTCGCGCTGCTCGAGCTCTACAAGGCCGGCGAGGCTGAGTGGGATCAGCGGGAGCCCTTCGGCCCGATCACCGTGCGAGCGGGTTCCGGCCGAACTGGAGGAGAGGCTTGAACGAGCTCGGCCGGGTCGTGGAGGCGCTGCTGTTCCTGTCGGCCGAGCCCGTCTCGCTCGAGCGTCTCGCGGATGCCTGCGAGTCCTCCGAGGGTGAGGTGATCGAGGCGCTCGCACGCCTGCGTGAGCACTACGCCGAGGGGTACCGGGGAGTCGTGCTCAGGGAGGTCGCGGGCGGCTTCACGCTCTCCACCGACCCCGTTGCAGAGCACGCCGCCCGCCGGCTCCTGGCCAGGCCGCGCACGCCGCCACTGACCCCGGCCCAGGGTGAATGCCTCGCGATCGTGGCCTACCTCCAGCCCGTATCGCGTCCAGAGATAGCCCGCGTGCGGGGCGTCTCCTCGGAGTCGGCGGTCGGCACGCTGCTCGAGCGCGGGATGATCGAGGAGTCGGGGCGCTCGCGCTTCGGGGCAGTGCTCTACCGCACGACGGAGCTGTTCCAGAAGCTGTTCGGGCTTCAGGCGCTCGACGCCCTGCCGGACGTGGCGCGGTTCGATCCCTCGCCGGGAGAGGAGCAGGAGCTCCGCGAGCGGCTGCTGAAGGCGGGCGAAGCGCGCTCGCAGAGCTGAGCCTGAGCGCCGCCGGTACGCGCGGTGTGGCGCCAGGCTAGGAGACGGCCGCAAGCGAAGGCTCGGCCCTGAACCCCTCGGCCACGTCCTGCAGGATCTGGAGCATCGCCTCGGACGCCGGCGAGCGGTAGCCCTCCGCCGGCCGCGCGGCCCAGATGCGCCGCACAGGGGCCTCCGGCCCCAGCGAGCGTGCCACCACGCCGGCGTGCAGGGGGCTCAGCGCCAGACGGGGGAAGATCGACACGCCCACACCGGCGGCCACGAGGGCCTGGGCGGCCATCGTCTCATCGGCCTCGAAGGCCACGGAGAGGTCGAATCCGGCATCCTGGCAGGCCCGGTCGGTGATCTCCCGGCATCCGCACGACGGGCTGCCCGCGATCCATGGCTCGCGCGCCAGGTCCGTGAGGCGGATCCGCTTTTTCGCGGCCAGCGGGTTGTCCTGGGAGAGCACCGCGTCGTAGCGGTCGTCGATCAGGTGGGTGAGCTCCAGATCGTCTCCGAGCGTGTCGGGCAGCGGCTCGAAGTCATAGACCAGGGCGAGGTCGATGTCACCGCTTCGCAGCCGCACCTGGGCCTCCTCGGGCTCAGTCTCGATCATCCCGAGCTCCACCTTGGGATGACGGTCGTGGAAGGCCTTGACCGCGTGCGGCACGAGCGTGGCGCCCGCGCTCTGGAACGAGGCGATTCGCAGTCGCCCGCCGCGCAGCCCCGCGAGCGCCGCGAGCTCCTCCTCGGCGTCGTCGATCCGGGCGAGGATGGCGTCGGCGTGCGATACGAGCGCCCGGCCCGCGTCGGTCAGCCGCACGCCCCGTGAGCTGCGCTCCAGCAGAGTGGTCCCGGCCTCGCGCTCCAGGGCCGCCACCTGCTGGCTCACGGCGGACTGGGTGAACGACAGCGCCTCCGCCGCCGCGGAGAACGATCCCCGCGCTGCGACCTCACGGAGCACCTTCATGCGGCGTACGTCGAGCATAAGCAGAGCTTATCGCAAGTGCAGGCAATGGTCATTGGAACTGATGGGAGGAGCGTGCTTAGATCAGTGGCGATGACCCGCAGAGCCTCGATCCAGCTCGGCTTCCTCTCCGCCCTGTGGGGTGCCTCCTACCTGTTCATCAAGGTGGCCCTCGAGGACGTCTCTCCGGCGGTGGTGGTGTTCGCCCGTACCTCCCTTGCGGCCCTGGTGCTGCTCCCGTTCGCCCTCCGCGCCGGGGCGCTGGCCGGGGTCAGGGACCGCCTGTGGCCGATCACCGTGCTCGCGTTCGTGCAGATCGCCGCGCCGTTCCTGCTGATCTCCGTGGGTGAGGAGCACCTCTCCTCCTCGCTGACAGGCATCCTCGTGGCCACTGCGCCGATCTTCACCTTCCTGTTGGCGATCAGGCTCGACCAGGAGGAGCGCGTGCACGGTGCGGGCCTGTTCGGCGTCTTCCTCGGGATCGCCGGCGTGGTGCTACTGCTGGGTGTTGACGCCGGCGGCGGCACCCCTGCATTGGCCGGCGGGCTGATGGTGATCCTGGCCAGCCTTGGCTACGCCCTGGGCGCCTTCTACCTCAAGCGCCGCCTGGGCGGCTTCCAGCCGATCGGCCTGGTCACGGCTGCGATGGTGGTCAGTGCGCTGATGGCGCTGCCGTTCGCGGCCCTCACGCTGCCGGCGGATGCCCCGGGGCTCGATGCCCTGGGCTCGCTGGCGGCGCTCGGCTTTCTCGGCACCGGCCTGGCCTTCGTGATCTTCTACACCCTGATCGGCGACGTGGGACCGGGCAAGGCCTCGCTGGTGGCCTACCTGGCCCCTGGCTTTGCGGTCCTCTACGGCGTGCTTCTGCTCGACGAGGGCTTTGGCCCCGCCACGTTCGCCGGCCTGTTGATGATTCTCGGCGGCTCCTGGCTCGCCGCTGGTGGAAACCTGCCGTGGCACTCCAAGCGCGAACGCGGCCCCCGCTCGCGGCGGGGCGCGCCGGTTACGGAGAGCACGTGATCTCACAAGCGCGGGCTTCCGGCCGTTGTATGGGCATGAGCATCCGCGACGAGCTCACGCTACGACTATCGACTCCCGCCGACGCGCCCGCTCTGGGACGCCTGGCACAGCTCGACAGCACGCTCTACGACGGGTCTCCTGCGCTGATCGCCCAGGCGGCCGGCGAGCTCGTCGCCGCGCTTCCGCTCGACGGGGGCGTGGGGTTCGCGGACCCGTTTCGACGCAGCGCCCAGGCCGCGGTGCTGCTGCGGCTGCGGCGCGATCAGCTCGTGGGGGAGGGGGCGGCGCAGCGCGGGGCCGGCCTCAGCCGCGCGCGGCGAGCTGCCCGCAGGCTGCGTCGATATCGCGCCCCCGCGTCAGCCTGACCGTCGCCGGAATGCCCCGCTCCTCGAGGGTCGCCCGGAAGGCCTCGACCGCCTCACGGCTCGACCCTTCGAACTCCGCGTCCGTCGGGTTGTAGGGGATCAGGTTCACCTTGAAGGTGTTGCGGGGTGAGAGCAGGCGAGCCAGGGCCACCGCCTGCTCGTGGCGGTCGTTCACGCCGGCCAGCATCAGGTACTCCACGAACACCTTCCGACGGCGGCGCTCGTGCCAGCGCCTGCAGGCATCGAGCACGTCGTGCAGCGGGAAGCGGTCGTTCACGGGCATCAGCTCGGAGCGGAGGGCGTCGTCCGGCGCGTGCAGGGACAGTGCCAGGCGCACCGTTGGCCCCTCGCGCTCTGCCAGCCGGTCGATCCCGGGGATCCAGCCGACCGTCGAGATGGTGGTGCTGCTGGGGTGGATGCCGATGTCGGGCAGGCGCTCGCAGGCGGCGAGCACCGAGTCGAGGTTCAGCAGCGGCTCGCCCATGCCCATGAACACCGCGTGGTCCACCTGTTCCTTGCGCCGGAAGTGCAGCGCCTGGTCGAGGATCTCGGAGGCGGTGAGGTTGCGGGCGAACCTCATCGAGCCCGTGGCGCAGAACGTGCAGGTGAGCGGGCAGCCCGACTGGCTCGAGAGGCAGAGCGAGCGGCGGCCGTCGCGGTAGCGCATCAGCACGGCCTCGAGCGGGCGCCCGTCGTGTGTCGAGAAGAGGGCCTTCTCCGTGCCGTCGCCGGCGAGAGCCTCGCGGTCCAGGTCGAGGCAGGACAGCGGAACGCGCGCGGCCAGCGCCTCCCGCAGGGAGCCCGGAAGGTCAGTCATCTCCGCGTAGGAGCCGGCGCCCCGAGCCGCCCAGGCCCACACCTGCCTGGCGCGGAAGGAGGGTTCGCCACGGTCGGCGAGCACGCTGTCGAGCAACTGCACGTCCATCGCGTGGAGTGTCGCAGCCGATCATCTAGGCTCACACGGCGATGGCCGATCGAGTGCGCGACAAGCGGATCATGCTCACCGGTGGCGCCGGCTTTCTCGGCGCGCGCGTGCGGGAGCGCCTGGAGGCGGCGGGCGCGGCCGAGGTCGTGGTCACGCGCAGGCGCGACTTCGACCTGACCGACCCGGCGGGCGTCGCGGCGGCCTACGACGCGGCTCGTCCGGACACGGTGGTCCACCTGGCCGCCGAGGTCGGCGGGATCGCCGCCAACCGGGCAAACCCCGGCCGCTACTTCTACGCCAACATGGCGATGGGCCTGCATCTGATCGAGGAGGCGCGCCGGCGGGGCACGGGGAAGTTCGTGCAGGTGGGCACCGTCTGTTCCTATCCCAAGCACACGCCGGTGCCCTTCTCCGAGGATGAGCTCTGGAACGGGTATCCGGAGGAGACCAATGCGCCCTACGGGATCGCGAAGAAGGCGCTGTTGGTGATGCTCCAGGCCTACCGCGAGCAGTACGGGCTGACCGGCGTCTACCTGATGCCGGTCAACCTCTATGGCCCGGGGGACAATTTCGACCTCGAGTCAAGCCACGTGATACCCGCGCTGATCCGCAAGTGCGAGGAGGCAAGGGTGGCGGGTGCAGCCGAGGTGAGCTGCTGGGGCACCGGCAGGGCATCGCGCGAGTTCCTCTACGTGGACGACTGCGCGGATGCGATCGTGGCGGCCACGGAGCGCTACGACGGCCCCCAGCCGGTGAACCTCGGGGCCTCCAGCGAGATCTCGATCAAGGACCTAACCGAGCTGATCGCCCGGCTCACTGGCTTCGAAGGCCGGCTCGCCTGGGATACGTCCCGTCCCGACGGCCAGCCGCGGCGCTCGCTCGACACCACCCGCGCCAGGGAGCTCTTCGGCTTCGAGGCATCGACCTCGCTCGAGGACGGCCTGCGCACCACGATCGAGTGGTGGGGCGAGCACGGCGAGGCCGCGGCGGCAGGCGCCGGGCGCGGCGCCTCGCTCGCATAGGGCCCTCCGAGCCCGGAGGCCTGGTCGCATGCGGCTCGCCAAGTACCTCGCGCATTCGGGCGTCGCCTCGCGCAGGGCGGCCGAGGGGCTGATCGCCGCCGGACGCGTGACCGTGCGCGGCACCCGGGTCAGCGATCCCGCGCTCGACGTGGACGAGCGGAGCGCGGTCGCGGTGGACGGGCGCGCGGTTGTTCCCGAGCCGCGCGAGGTCCACCTGCTGCACAAGCCGGCGGGCGTCGTCTCGACCGCCAGTGACACCCACGGCCGGCCGACCGTCATCGAGCTCGTGCCCTCCGTGCGCAGGCTCTACCCGGTCGGACGCCTGGACGCGGGGTCGACCGGGCTCATCCTGCTCACCAACGACGGCGAGCTTGCCGACCTGCTCACCCACCCGCGCTACGGGGTCGAGAAGGTCTACCGCGCGCTGGTGGCCCCTGCGCCGGTGCCCGAGCGCGCACTGCGGGTGCTGCGCGAGGGCGTTGAGCTCGACGACGGGTGCACCTCGCCCGCCCGCGCCCGGCAGCTGCGCCCCGGCCTGATCGAGCTGGCGATCCGTGAGGGCCGCAACCGCCAGGTCCGGCGCATGTGTGAGGCGGTCGGCCACCGCGTGGTTGCGCTCGAGCGCGTGGCGTTCGGACCGCTGCGCCTCGGCAACCTCCCGCCCGGGGACTCGCGCGCGCTGAGCTCCGCGGAGGTCGAGCGCCTGCGCAAGGATGCGGGCTGGAAGAATCGGGCCCCATGAAGCTGAGGGCGCTCAGAGGCGCGACCACCGTGGAGGAGAACGACGCCGGGGCGATCGTCGGCGCCACCGAGGAGCTGATGCGCGAGCTGATCGAGCGCAACGGGCTCGCCCAGGAGGATCTCGTGAGCTGCCTGTTCACCTGTACCGAGGACCTGAACGCCGAGTTCCCGGCGGTCGCGGCCCGCCGGGTCGGGCTCGGCGCGGTGCCGCTGCTCTGCTCGCGCGAGATCGACGTTCCCGGCTCGCTCCCGCGCGTGATCCGCGTGATGGTGCACTGCTACGCCGATCCGGCCACTCCCGCCCGGCACGTCTACCTGCGCGAGGCCGTCGCGCTGAGGCGGGACCTCCAGGGACCACAGTGAGCGGCCTCGAGTTCAACGCCCGGCTGCGCGGCATTCCCGTCTACCCGGCGGCCGAGACCTACGATCGCTCCCCGGATCTGGTCAAGCTCGCCTCCAACGAGACCCCGTGGGGCCCGCCGCCCCAGGTGATCGGCGCGATCCAGGCCCAGCTCGAGACGCTGAACCGCTACCCGGATCCCGACAAGTCGGCCCTGCGGCGCGCGATCGCCGACCGCAGCGGGCTGCCGGCCGCGCGCGTCACGGTCGGGAACGGCTCGTGCGAGATCCTGGTGGCCGCGGGCGAGGTCCTGCTCGAGCCCGGGGCGGAGCTGGTGCACGCATGGCCATCCTTCTCGATGTACCCCCACCTGGAGGGGCAATCGGGCGCGCGGGCCGTCAGGGTGCCGCTCGACGCCGATGGCCGCCACGACCTCGAGGCGATGGCGCTGGAGGTCACCGCCGCCACGAGGCTCGTGCTCGTGTGCAACCCCAACAACCCCACGGCCACCCCCCTGCCGGTGGCCGCGATCGACGCCTTCGTGGCACAGCTCCCGCGCCGGGTCGCGGTGATCCTCGACGAGGCCTACGTGGAGTTCAACACCCTCCAGGATCCCGACGAGTCGCTCGACCTCCTGGCGAGGCACCCCAACCTGGTGCTGCTGCGCACGTTTTCCAAGGTGTACGGGCTGTGCGGTGCGCGGGTGGGCTATGCGCTCGGCTCGGAGGAGTTCCGGCTGGCCGTGGACCGCGTGCGCCAGCCCTTCTCGGTCAATGCCCTCGCCCAGGCGGCCGCGGCGGAGGCGATCCGCCACCAGGACGAGGTCGAGCGACGGGTGGAGCTCACGGTGGCGGAGCGCCTGCACGTCGAGGAGGAGCTCGCAGGGCGCGGTCTTCATACCACCGAGAGCCAGGCCAACTTCGCGTGGGTGTGCCTGGGCGATCGTGACGAGGGGGAGCTGGTCGGGGGCCTGGCCGAGCTCGGCGTGATCGTTCGCGCAGGGACGCCGCTGGGCCAGGCCGGCTGGATGCGAGTGACCTTCGGCACCCGTCCCCAGAACGACCGCTTCCTGGCTGCGCTCGACACGCTGCTCTGAGGTCGTCGGTGCGGTGCTCGCCCGACCAACGATCGGGCTGCGCTCCTCCCGCGGCGTTCTTCCGGCGAGCCGCTGGCCGATCCGACCGATCTCTGCTACAAGTAGTGGCGATGCAGCGAGCCACCACGCCGACCCTTTCCCTTACCGCCCTCTCGGGCGCTCGCCGGCGTGCGAGCTCGTATTGGCGATTTAGCTAGGCGTCCGGCCACGGCGGCCCCTGCCGCCGACCGAGATGTAATCCCGCCCGGGCGCCGATCCCACTCGGCCTGCATGTAGGCCACCGCCGCACCAGCCACGTACAAATCTTTGAGAGGCTTAGGGAAGACATGATGATCGTGATGAAAGAGGGAGCGACCCCGGACCAGATCCGGGCCGTCGTCAACCGCGTGGAGTCGATCGGCGCACGCGCGCATCTGTCCGAGGGGGAGATCCACACGGTGGTCGGCGCGATCGGCGACCGCGAGCAGGTCGCAAACCTGGATCTCGAGGGCTCGCCGGGGGTGGACCACCTGGTGCCGATCACCCGGCCATACAAGCTCGCCTCGATGCAGTTCCGCCACGAGCAGCGCACGGTGATCGACATCGAGGGACGCAAGATCGGCGGCAACCACTTCGCGACGATCGCCGGCCCGTGCACGGTGGAGTCCCGGGACACGCTGCTCGACGCGGCGCACACCGTGAAGGAGGCCGGCGCACAGCTGCTCCGGGGCGGCGCCTACAAGCCGCGCACCTCGCCCTACTCCTTCCAGGGGCTCGGCGAGGAGGGCCTGCGCCTGCTGGCGGAGGCCAAGGAGGTCACCGGCCTGCCGGTCGTGACCGAGCTGATGGACGTGCGCGACCTCGACGCCGTGCTCGAGGTGGCCGACGTGATCCAGCTCGGTGCGCGCAACATGCAGAACTACACGCTGCTCACCGAGGTCGGGAGGGCCGGGCGACCCGTGCTGCTCAAGCGCGGCCTCTCGGCCACGCTCGACGAGCTGCTGATGTCCGCCGAGTACATCCTCAAGGAGGGCAACACGGACGTGATGCTCTGCGAGCGCGGCATCCGCACCTTCGAGACGGGCTACCGCTTCACGCTCGACCTGATGGCCGTGCCCGTGCTCAAGGAGCTGACCCACCTGCCGGTGATCGTCGACCCGAGCCACGCGGCCGGACGGCGTGACCTCGTGCCCGCGCTCTCGATGGCGGCGGCGGCGGCGGGCGCCGACGGCGTGGTCGTGGAGGTCCATCCGGACCCGGAGAACGCGATCTGCGACGGTCCTCAGCAGCTGCGCTCCGAGGACTTCGCCGCCTACCTGCGGCGGGTGGAGCAGGTGGCGGAGATCGCGGGCAAGGAGCTGGCCGAGGCCGTCTGACTCCCTTTACACTGGTGCTAGCATGTAAAGGATGCCGAAGCTGTCCAGCAAGAACCAGATCACCATTCCCGTGGCCGTGCTGCGCGAAGCGGGTCTCGCAGCCGGCGACCAACTGAGCGTGCGGGCGGCTGGAAACGGGCGGGTCGAGATCGCGCGCCTCGTGGACGCGATCGAGCAGTACGCCGGCAGCTTCGAGCCCGGCTATCCGCCGGGCTATCTCGACGCGCTGCGTGACGAGTGGGATCGGTAGCGCTCGACGCCAACGTCATCATCGGCCTGATCGATCCGCGAGACGCACACCATCAGCGGGCGGTCACCGGGCTGAAGGCGGCGGCTGACCGGGGAGACGATCTGGTGATGGCCTCGAGCGCCTATGCGGAGGCGATAGTGGAGCCGCTGCGGGCCGACCGGGGTGAGCTGGTCGACGGGTTCGTCGACGCGAGCCGGATCGCGATCGTCCCGATCGATCGAGCGATCGCTCGCGAGGCCGCAGCCCTGCGCGCACATCACCGCTCGCTGCGGCTGGGCGACGCGCTCGTGCTGGCCGTCGCGCGCGACCGGGGTGCCGCGCTGCTGACCTTCGATGCCCGTCTTCTCCGTATTTCGAAGGCCGAGTCGTGAGGTCGGTCGGCTGACATGCGCATCGCGATCCTCGGCGTCGGGCTGATCGGAGGTTCGATCGGACTCGCGGCGCGCGCGGGCTGTGATGAACCCGAGCTCGTGGGGTTTGGCCGCGACCGCGAGCGGCTGGAGCACGCGCGCGGGCTCGGTGCGATCGACGTGGTTGCCCGATCGCTCGAGGATGCCCTCGACGGCGCGGGGGCCTGCTTCTGCTGTGCCCCCGTCGGTGCGCTGGCGGAGCAGATTGCCGACGTGCTGGCCGCGGCCCCTGCCGACTGCGTGGTCACCGACGTGGGCTCGATCAAACGTGGAATCGTCGAGTCGGTCGAGGATGCGCGCTTCGTCGGCGGGCATCCGGTCGCCGGCGCCGAGACGGCGGGCGTCGCCCACGCCCGCGCCGACCTCTTCGGCGGCGCGGTCTGGTATCTGACCCCGACGGAGCGCTCGTCGGGCATCCTGCTCGAGCGCCTCCACCGCCTCGTGGTCGCCCTCGGGGCGCGCCCCGTGGCGATCGACGCCGACTCCCACGACCGGCTCCTGGCCACCGTGAGCCACCTTCCCCACGTCCTTGCCAACGTGCTCGTCACGCAGGCGGCGCGCGCGCTAAGCGAGGAGGACGCCGCGCTGCCGCGGGTCGGGCCGAGCTTCCGCGACGCCACGCGCGTGGCGGGGGCCAACTCGACCGTCTGGACGGACATATACGTGGCCAACCGGGAGGCGATAGCGGACGAGATAGACGCCGCCGCCAAGCGGATGGCGGGGGCCGCGGAGATCCTGCGCACCGGCGACCCGCGGTCGATCGAGGCCTGGAACGAGGAGGCCGGCGCCTGTCGCCGCCGGCTGCTCGAGGCCGACCTGGCCGGCGGGGTCGTCCACGAGCTTCGCCTCACCGTGCCCAACCGCCCCGGTATCGTCGCGCAGGTGACCCTGGCGCTCGGCAAGGCAGGCGTGAACATCGTCGATCTCGCGCTCGCGCCGGCTTCCGACATGCGCTCGGGCGCGATGACCCTGTGGATCGGCGGCGACGAGCAGGCCGACCGCGCACGAGAGCTGATCGGCGGGCTCGGCTTCCCGGTCGCCGAGGCGTGAGCGCCGCCGAGCGCCGGCGCTTTCAGCCGTCCGGACCGCTTCGC
The DNA here is from genome assembly GCA_051005475.1 of Thermoleophilaceae bacterium. Classification (GTDB taxonomy): domain Bacteria; phylum Actinomycetota; class Thermoleophilia; order Solirubrobacterales; family Thermoleophilaceae; genus JAAYBF01. The sequence goes on along the minus strand of JBPCJI010000053.1, from coordinate 2,143 downwards.
GGCAGCTACCGGCCTCCGGCCGACAAGTCGATCTCCCACCGGGCGGCGCTCTTTGGCGCGATGTGCGACGTTCCGGTCACGATCCACAACTACCTCGACTCCGCGGACACCCGGTCCACGCTGGAGGCACTGCTGAAGCTCGGGGCCGGCGTGACGCAGGACGGGGATGACGTGGTCGTGCGCGGGGTGGGGCTGCATGCCGCGCTGGAGGTGACGGGCGGGCAGCTCGACGTGGGCAACTCGGGCACGCTCCTGCGGCTCCTGCCCGGCTGGCTCGCCGGGCAGCCCGGCCGCGAATGGACACTCGACGGGGACGAATCGATCCGCCGCCGGCCGGTCGATCGCGTAGTCGAGCCGCTCGCGCTCATGGGCGCCCGGATGGAGGCGCGCGAAGGGCGTTTTGCCCCGCTCACCGTCCGGGGCTCCGAGCTGCGAGGCATCGAGTACCCCGCGCCTGTGGCGAGCGCCCAGGTCAAGTCCTGCGTGCTGATCGCCGGGATGCTGGCCGACGGCTCGACGACCGTCACCGAGAGCAGCCAGAGCCGCGATCACACCGAGCGCATGCTGCGGAGCTCGCGCGTGCCATTCGAGCGCGACGGACTCGCCCTGACCGTCGGCCAGGTCGACGAGCTGGAGCTGGAGGAGATCACCGTGCCCGGCGACCCGTCCTCGGCGGCATTCCTGGTCGCCGCCGCCTGCCTGGTGCCCGACTCGCGAGTGACCATCTCGGGTGTGGGCCTCAACTGGACGCGGACGGGGTTCTTCCGGATCGCGCAGCGGATGGGGGCTACCGTGGTCGGAGCACTGGAGCAGCCCGGTTCGCTCGCCGACCGGGAACCGGTGGGCGAGCTCGAGGTGTCCTTCGGCCCGCTCGAGGGCACCGAGGTCGGGGGCGACGAGGTGCCGCTGGCGATCGACGAGCTCAGTCTGGTGGGGTTGCTGGGCGCTTTCGCGCAGGGCGAGACCAGGATTCGGGACGCGGCGGAGCTGCGCCACAAGGAGTCCGACCGCATCGCGGCTGTCGTGGACGGGCTCGCGGCGATCGGAGCCGACATAGAGGAGGCCGACGACGGCTTCACCGTCCGGGGTGACGGCAGCCCGCTCGAGGGAGGCGTGCTGGATGCCTGCGGGGATCACCGGCTGGCGATGCTCGGCGCGGTGGCCGGGCTCGCCTCGGAGAAGGGGGTTGAGGTGATCGGCATGGACGCAGCGGGGGTCTCCTACCCGGGGTTCGAGCAGGACCTCTCGGCGCTTCTGCGGGCCTGACGGGCCGTCGAGGGTCGCTTTCAGGTCGCACATCCGTCCACCGGCGAGCGGCCGAGAGCGACCGTCAGGACTCCGCGGTCGTTAGGGGAGAAGAGGCGTCTCGCCTCCTGACCTCAACGCACCAAGGAGACCTGTCTTGAAGAACCTAATCGTCATCAGCGGACTCGTGGTGGCTTTGGCCACGGGTTCCTCCGTCGCTCAGGCCGGTCCCGGGAAGGGCGGCGGCGACGGCGCCAGGGGCAAGGCCCCGCAGAGCAAGTCAAAGGGCAAGTCAAAGGGCGCGACCAAGCGCTGCGCGAAGGTCCGCAAGGTCGGCTTCGTGCTCTCCGGCACCTTCGTGCGCGGCACGCCCACGAGCGTAACCCTGCTCGTTACCAGGGCCAACAGGCACGCGACCAGGAGCGGCCTGGTCACCGTGGGCACGGAGTTCATCGCCACACCCACGCGCGCCGGCCGCATCCGTTACGTCAACCGCACGGGTCCGGTCGATGCCCAGCCCACCGACAAGGTGAAGGTTGTCGGCAAGGTCACGCAGCTCAAGCGCAAGTGCAGCACGACGGGCGTCACCCCCGTGGCCACCATCCGGTCCGTGAAGGTGAAGGGGCCGGAGCCGGTTGCAAGCGAGCCGCCGGCGGCACTGGAGAGCGAGGAGGAGGCCCCGCAGGCCGAAGTAGGCATCTGAAGCCGGCCGACAACGACGTAGCGAACGGCCGCCCTCGCGCGGCCGTTCGTATTTCGCGGCGAGCGCGCTGAGATCGGCGGGCTCCCCATTTCGGGAGCTCGAGGACTAGCCTTGCGCCGCGATGGTGGTGGCGATCGACGGGCCCGCGGGAGCGGGGAAGAGCACGGTGGCGCGCGCGGTGGCGCACGCGCTGGG